>RGVM01000746.1 GCA_010027295.1 Chitinophagia bacterium | reverse complement strand
TGCAGCGGGGCGGGAGGGTGGAGGGCCCGATGGACTTTTCCCGCAAGAACCGCATTCACCTCCTCTCGCTCCATCAAATACTGCGTACCGTGCTCTATCCCGGGTCGGTGCCCAGGGAACAGCGGTTCGGTCTGGCGGAGGAAGACCTGGCCTTCCTCAGGACCTGCCTTTCAGCCCTGCCTCGCGAAGGAGGGCTACCCGCCTACGACGCGGCGGCCTATCCCGACACATACTGCAAGTTCCTCTACTTCGGGGCGGATCCGAAGGAGACGATTCCTCCATACATGAAGGTGTATAACAAAGTGGGTGACGCCTACGGGCATTTGCTCGATATCGCCTGCTTCGAAGACAAGCTCCACGGCGTGGAATTCCTCCTCAGCGCTGTGGTGTATGTGAATTCCGACGGTGTGCTCAACGATGACCGCTACGACTACGACTCCCTAGGCCTCCCCCTGCTCGCGGAGATCGGAAAGAGGGTTTACCACCACGAGAGGCGGCTCGCGGAGGCAGCCCGTGCACGATAATCTTTACATTTGCGCCACAAACCCCAGACCTGCATGAGACTCTCCTCCAGACTTGACCTGTTCAACGAGCCCGAGACGCTCAAGATGGCCAAGCTCGGCCGCGAACTCCGCGCCCAGGGCGTCGACGTGATCGACCTCTCCCTCGGCGAGCCCGACTTCGACACGCCTACCCATATCAAGGAATCCCTGAAGAAGGCGGTTGATGAGAACTGGAGCCACTATCCTCCGGTGGCAGGCTATCCCGAGCTCCGCGAGGCCGTATGCCACAAGCTGCTGCGCGACAACGGACTCGTCTACAAGCCCGAGAACATTCTCGTGTCGACGGGCGCCAAGCAGAGCCTGGCCAACGTCGTCATGGCAGTGGTCGACAAGGGCGACGAGGTCGTCATCCCCACGCCCTACTGGGTCACCTACTCCGAGATCGTGAAGATGTGCGAGGGCAGGGTCGTCCTGGTGCGCACATCCGTAGAGGATGGCTACAAGGTCACCCCGGAGCAGCTCGAGGCCGCCATCACGCCGGCTACGAGGCTGTTCATGTTCTCATCGCCCTGCAATCCCAGCGGTTCCGTCTATTCCGCCTCCGAGCTGGCGGCCTTGGCCGAAGTGTTCCGCCGGCACCCCCACGTGCTGATCCTGTCCGACGAGATATATGAATACATCAACTTCGTGGGCGGCCATCAGAGCATCGCGGCCTTCGAGGACCTGCGCGACCGCGTCATCATCCTCAACGGCCTCTCCAAAGGGTATGCCATGACGGGTTACCGCCTCGGCTGGATCGCGGCGCCCACCCCCATC
>RGVM01000745.1 GCA_010027295.1 Chitinophagia bacterium | reverse complement strand
CAGAGCCTGGACCAGGCGATAGCCCTCGTGCGCCGGCATGGCCTGGAGGGAAAGGTTCAGTTCAAGGGGGTTCTCGCTCCCGATGAGCTGGCCGCCGTCACGCCTCGGGCCCGGGTAGGGATTAGTCTTTTCGAGGACGGTGTGCTCCAGAACCGCTGGTCGCTGGCGAACCGTTTCTTCGACTTCATGCATGCGGGCGTCCCACAGGTATGCAGCGACTACGAGGCATACCGGGAGATCGTCGCCGTGCATCCGATAGCCCTGCTGATCCAAAGCCACGAACCGGCCGTCATTGCCGACGCGCTGAACAAAATCATCCGGAATCAGGTTTTGCATGGGAGCATGAAAGCCGCCTGTCCATCGGCCGCCATGGCCTTCCACTGGCAGTCGGAGGAGAAAGTGCTGCTCGACATCCTTGAAAGGGAGAGATGAGTCCGGAGAACCACCTGCACATCGTATGCCTTGACGTCCCCTACCCTGCTGACTACGGCGGGGCCTGTGAGATGTACCACAAGGTCGTGGCAATGTCAAAGGCAGGTGTCCATGTGACACTCCACTGCTACGACTACGGCCGGGGTCGACAACCCGAGCTGGACCGCTGGTGCCGCGCGGTGCATTACTACCCCCGTAACGAGGGGCACAAGGGGCTGTCCTTGAAGCTACCCTACATAGTGGCCTCGAGAGCCGCCCCCGGTCTGGTGGAGAATCTCTGCGCAGACGACACCCCCGTGCTCTTCGAGGGTCTGCATACGACATTCCCCCTACAGGCCGGCCTTTTGTCGGGCAGGAGATGCTTCGTACGGCTGCACAACCTCGAGCACGAGTACTACTCCATGCTCTCGCGTCAGGTACCTTTTGGCATGCGCCGTTTTCTGTATGCATACGAGAGCCGGCTGTTGAGGTCCTATGAGCGGGTCATCGCCGACAAGGCCGTCTTCCTGACGATGACGGAGGGCGAGGCTGCCAGGTTCAGAACCTGCGTCCCTGGGGCCGACGTACGGTGCCTGCTGGCGTTCACGGGCAGGAGCCGGGTCGAGAGCCTGGAAGGCGAGGGCACTTTCTGCCTCTACCACGGGAACCTATCGGTCCCCGAGAACGAGAATGCCGCCAGATGGCTGCTGAAGGAGGTCTTTGACAGGCTGGAACTGCCCTTTGTGGTGGCCGGCAAGCGGCCCTCGGCATCCCTGCGCCGTCTGGCGCACCGGAAAAACCACACCTGCATCGTGGAGGATCCGTCCGAAAGAGAGCTGGAAGACCTGGTCCGCAGGGCGCAAGTACACGTCCTCCCATCCTTCTCTACGACGGGCGTGAAGTTCAAG
>RGVM01000744.1 GCA_010027295.1 Chitinophagia bacterium | reverse complement strand
GTGGGACGCGAGGGTGGCATCATCATCGAGACCCTCGAGGGCCGGAAGGACGGCTACGACCTCACCAAGGAGGGCAACGGCGTGATCGGACAGGGGGTCGTTTTCATCGGGGGCGTACCCCAGCCGAACACCCGAAAGGTCGCCGCC
Organism: Chitinophagia bacterium; assembly: GCA_010027295.1. Lineage (GTDB taxonomy): Bacteria > Bacteroidota > Bacteroidia > Chitinophagales > Chitinophagaceae > Pollutibacter. Next base: position 1,172 of record RGVM01000744.1, on the reverse strand, counting down.
CGGGAATGGCATACCGCATGGACAGGCGGACGCGGTATCGCAGAGGGCGTCATGTTCGATGCATCCTTCATCAAGCTGCGCGAGTTGCAGCTCGGCTACACGATACCGGACAAGCTGTGGGGCAAGCTCCCCTTCCGCGGTGTCAGTGTGTCGCTCGTAGGCCGGAACCTCATGCTGTGGGACCGCGTCCCCCATATCGACCCCGAGAACATGAGCTACTCCGGCAGCACGGCCCTCCCCGGCATCGAGAACATGTCCATGCCCAGCACTAGGAGCTATGGATTCAACCTGCGCGTCAAACTCTGACATACCAAACCCAGCGAGAATGAAACGGACCCATATCCTGCAGGTGCTCGCCATCTGCGCCGCGTTGAGCTCCTGTACCAAGGACTTCAGCTCGGTCAACACCGACTCGAACGTCCCCACCTCGGTCACTCCAGACCTTTTGTTGGGCGGCATCCTACGCAGCGTGCTCACCGACAACGTAGGCACTGCCTGGGGCATCGGCAACCTGGTGGCCCAGTACAACGCCAAGATACAGTTCGTGAACGAGGACCGATACCTCTGGAACGAGCAGAACGGCGTCTGGAACAACACTTATGCGAACTACCGCAATCTGCAGAACATCTTCATCACCCTCGGCAACGACCAAAAGAGCTCCTACTATGGCGTGGCGCTGGTCCTGAAGGCCTATCTCTTCGAGCGCCTGACGGCCACATACGGCGACATTCCGTATTCCGAGGCCGGCAAGGCCAAGGTCGACGGCACCTACACACCGAAATACGACAAGCAGGAAACCCTGTATGCCAACATACAGACCCTGCTGGATAACGGAATCGAGAATTGTAATGCAGAGGAGAGCACCTTTTCTCCTGCTTCAGACGATGTCATTTACAATGGTAATCTGGGTAAATGGGTTTCCCTTGCCAACGCATTGAAGGTCACTCCTGAAGGCGAGCTCAGGGTTTCTCCGGAATCCGAGATCCGCATGAAGGCCCACTACGAAAAAGTGGTGGTTCCCGCACTCATGAAGCAATTCAACTTCAAGAGCAGCATGGAAGTGCCCCGTTTCGAGAAAATGACTTGTAGGTTTTTTCAAGTAACCGTGCCTGTTCAACGCTTAGGTTCAGACTCGAGCGCATTTCGTAGATCGTTTTCACTCGTTGAAAAAT
>RGVM01000743.1 GCA_010027295.1 Chitinophagia bacterium | reverse complement strand
GGACTGATGTCGAGGCTCATCCAGGTCCCTTCGGTGGTGGTGAACCTGACCTCCCGTCCGGGCTTCAGGGGAAGGTCCTTGAAAGCTGTATAGACTATCGTGTCCTTACCTAGCGTGTCGGCGATGGCGGATGATCGGATGCCATATCCGTCTTCGGCCCCCAGACTAGCGTCTCGTTGCGAGAATAAGACCCATCCGGCCACCAGGCCGATCGTGAGGATATTGCGGAGCATGTTACAGTTTTATTGGGACGGAAAGTACGGAATAAGTCCATGGATGCCCCCATCCGGGCTCCCGCATCTGCCTGGGCGAACAGATGGGCTCCAAGGAGGGAGTGGGAAAGGAGGGGGGAAAATTTTGAAAACGGACAAAAGTCTTGTATATTTGGGAAAATTGTCCGTTTTATGGCAAGGAAACCGAGCGCAGGCCCCAAGCCCTATCCTCTCTCCGAAGGCGTATCGGAGGAGACGCTGGCATGGGGCATGCTGGGGGGCGGGGCCTTTCTGTTGAAGGAGCCTTCATCCGCCCTGGAATACGTGTCTGCCCGCAAGGCCGCCGTGGAGCATCTCTCCCGTCAGATGTCGATTCCTATGAAGGACATGGCGGAGCTGTTGAGCATCTCCTACAAGACGCTCTCGCGCAAGCGCAGTGATGACCGGCTGGATCCGCTCACCTCGTCCATGTCCATTGAGATCGCCGGTGCCGTGGCGAGGGGCCTCATCGTCTTCGAAGACATCGACAGGCTGCGGCGCTGGCTGCGCAAGGAGAACCGCGCCCTGGGCGGAAGTCGTCCCCTCGATCTGCTGAGCACGCCTACGGGCATACGCATGGTCTGCCGCCTGCTCCACCGCATCCAGGAGGGCATCCTCACCTGAGCCCCATGCTCGTCCATAGGCTCGTGAAGTCATTGGCGCGTACGCGAGACCTCTCCGGCCTCGGGGCCTTCCTCGAGGGCGGAAGATGGAATAGCGAGGGTGTGCATGCACTATATACCAGCGAAAATCCTTCCCTGGCGATGCTGGAGTTGCTGGTACACCTAGACCCGGAGGAAATGCCTCCGGGCATGTACCTGATGGATATCTCGCTGTCGCGGTCACCCCGCATCCTGCAACTGACGGATGCCGACCTGCCCGATGATTGGCGGGAGCCGGACAATCTCTATCTCCGCAGTCTGGGCGACCGGCATCTCAGGGAGGGCAGGTATCTGGGCATGAAAGTCCCCTCCGCCGTGATGCCCTCGCAGTTCAACATCGTACTGAACCCGCAGCATCCATCCTTTGGGAAATGCGTACGCGTGGAGAAGGTATCCCCTCTCGACCT
>RGVM01000742.1 GCA_010027295.1 Chitinophagia bacterium | reverse complement strand
CCGATGACGACCACGGAGAGCGACAGGAGCATGGTGGACACAGAACGGAAGAACAGGAACAGGATCAGCGCCGAGAGCAGCACGGACCCCAGCAGGAAGAGCTTCATCTCGGCGGCTATCCGTGTCATCATGTTGAAGCGGATATGCGGCAGTCCGCTGTACATGAGCTCCAGCCCGGCTTCCCTGCCGAACTCGGCGGCCCGGGCCTCCACGAGGCCTACAACGGTGTCGCGCGTCTTGGTGCTGAGGATGCGGCTGTCGAGCCGGACGCCCACCAGGTAGGCCTTCGAGGAAGGGTTGTAGAGCAGTCCACGGTAGAAGGGCAGGCTTTCGAAGACCCTGCGGCCGCTGTCGAGAGAGGCCCTGTCGGTGAGGCCCCGGGGGAAGACCGGTATGGCTTGCAGGCGGCCGGTGCTGTCGTTCCGTATGAGGTTGACGGCGGAGGCCGCGCTGAGGACGTCGTCCACGCCCCGGATCCGCTTCAGCGAGTCCTGCAGCGCCACGAGGGGACCGAAGACCCCGGGCGTGAACGTGCTGTCTGACAGGAACCCGATGGTGAGCAGGTTGCCGTCCTCCCCAAACCGCTCCTTGAAGGCGAGGTATTCCCGGTACTTGGGATGGTCCATCGGGATGGCCCGCGAGAACTCGTAACTCATCTTCACCTGCGCGGCGAAGTAGCCCATGACGCAGGTGACGACCAGGAGTGCCGTAAGCAGTGCCAGCCGGTATCGTATGACCGCCTCGCCAATCCTATGCCACATGCGCGTGGTTTTTGATGAGTTGCAAAGGAAAGCATTTTTGCCGTGGCTGCTTTTGCAACTCGAAGGATATGCGGGGCGGGGCCGCGGCCCATTCCCTAATTTTACCGCATGTCGCCAGGGAGGAAACTCGTCCATCTGCTCTTCTGCCTCCTGGTGACGGAAGCCATCTGCCAGTCGCCGCCGCCCATCGGCGCCTGGCGCGAGTACCTCCCCTTCAACAACGCCCTCCGTACGGCGCTGCGCGGACAGAAGGTCCTCTGCGCCACGCCCTACGGGTTCTTCAGCTACGACCGGACGGACCGTTCCTTCGCGCGCCTGACGCGCGTCGAAGGGCTGAGCGAGGTACGGGTGCGCACGATGGCCGCCGAGCCGACGGGCGCGCGCGTGGCACTGGTCTACCGCAACGGCAACGTCGACATCATCGACGGCGACAGAGTGCGCAATATCCCCGACCTGATGGTCAGCCGCGTGAGCGGCGACAAGACCGTCCTCTCGGCCCTCTGGCGCGGCAGCGACCTGCTCCTGTCCACGGGCCTCGGCATCGTGGTGATGGACCCCG
>RGVM01000741.1 GCA_010027295.1 Chitinophagia bacterium | reverse complement strand
CTCCTGATGTCCATCAACGAACCTTATCCGCCGGCCAAGCTGAACCGGTTGGACTGGCTGGGCACCCGCAACACCGACTGGGGCGTATTCCCCTTCGATGCCGGCCAGACGGCCGACCACCGCACGGTGGACTATGCCGTCCGCCAGCTGCAGCGCCGTCACGACCGGCCCTTCTTCCTATCCGTGGGCATCTACAAGCCCCATTCGCCATTTTTCGCACCGGCGCCATACTTCGACCGCTATCCGCCGAAAGGATTGCGCCTGCCCGAGCGGCCGGCGGACGACATGGACGACCTGCCCTCGGGGGCCGTCGCCCTGCAGGACCTGCGGGCCGCCACCGGACCCGGTCGGAGCTACGGCTCAGGCAAGGGCTTCTGGCAGGGACTGCAGCTGGCCGGCGACACATTCCCCGGCACCTACGCCGCCTTCGTCCGCGCCTACTATGCCTGCTCCAGTTTTGCGGACGAGATGGTGGGACGCGTCATCCGGGCCCTCGACGCAAGTCCGTACCGCGACAATACCATCGTCGTCCTCTGGTCGGACCATGGCTTCCACCTCGGCGAGAAGCAGCAGATCGAGAAGTTCGCCCTCTGGGAGAAGACGACGCATGTGCCCTTCCTCATCCGGACGCCCGGGATGGGGGAGGGGCGGCGGATCGACCGACCGGTCGACCTGACTGCCATCTATCCGACCCTGGCCGAGCTCTGCCGGCTGCCCGTCCATCCTGAAGCCGACGGGGTCAGCCTCGTGCCGCTGTTGCAGGGGCGCGATCTGTCCCTGCCGCCGGCACTCATGACCTACCGCCGGGGCAACCACGCCCTGCGGACCGAGCGTTGGCGGTACATCCGCTACGCCGACGGCAGCGAGGAGCTTTACGATCACCAGGCAGACCCTGGCGAATACCGCAACCTCGCGGGCCATCCCGGGAATGCGGACCTGCTCCGATCGCTGCGGCGACAGTTGCCGACGTCCGATGCGGAGCCCGTCCCCGATCTGCGGTAGGGGATCATCGAACCTGACATAAAACATCTGTCATGAAGTATCACATCCTTTGCTGGCTCGTGCCGGTAGCGATCATCTGCTGCCCGGCTTTACTGAAAGCCCAGCCCCCCGCTTTTGTCCGTGCGACAGGCCACCAGGTGCCGCTGCTGGTGAACCAGCGGCACAATCCCGTGATGACCCTGGAACGGGGTCCGGGGACGGGGTCGGTGAGGGCCCTGTCGTTTGATTTCAGCAGCACATCTCACCTGCCCGACATCCGGGCGGTTCGGATCTTTCGGAAGGCTTCGGGTAACCGCTTCGACACGGCGACGCTGATGG
>RGVM01000075.1 GCA_010027295.1 Chitinophagia bacterium | reverse complement strand
ACAACATCGAGACGGAGGCCATGGACATGGAACTTCCCAACGGGATCATCCTCGCACAATATGCGAAGGTGAGCAGGCAAATGATGATGCTTGTGATCCGCATGTGAGCCGATTCCCTGAGGACAGGCTATAAAGATATGCAGATCCGGGATATGCAGGAACCGGGTCAGATGTTCAGTCCGCCGCAGACGCTGAGCACTTGTCCCGTGATGTAGGAGCTCAGGTCGGATGCCAGGAAGAGCGTTGCCGAACCTACCTCTTCGGCCGACCCAAAGCGGCCGAGCGGAATCTTCTCCATGAAGCCCTTGGCGGCCTCGCCATCCTTGAGGTAGTGGGTCATGTCGGTCTCGATGAAGCCCGGTGCGATGGCGTTGCAGCGGACGTTGCGGCTGCCCAGTTCGTGTGCCACCGACTTGGTGAAGCCGATGATGCCGGCCTTGCTGGCGGCGTAGCTCGACTGTCCGGCGTTGCCCCGGATGCCGATGATGGAGCTCATGTTGACGATGCTTCCCCTGCGAGCCTTCATCATGGGCCGAATCACCTGCTTGGTCATGTTGAAGACGCTCTTGAGGTTTACGTCCATGACCTCGTCCCACTGCTCGGAACTGAGGCGGAGCAGGAGGTTGTCCTTGGAGATCCCAGCGTTGTTGACGCAGACATCGACGGTGCCGAACTCCTTCAGCACCTCGGCTACGAACCCCTCGCATGCTGTGAAGTCGCCGGCGTCGGCCCTCCAGGAGCGGGCTCCCACCCCGAAGGCCTTGAGCCGATCCTCGAGCGCGGCGGCCTTGGGGGCACTGCCCTCGCTCACATAGGTGAAGGCGATATGGGCGCCGTGTTCGGCCAGTTTCAGGGCCACGGCCTCGCCGATGCCGCGGGCGGCACCAGTGACGATGGCCACCTTTCCGTCAAGCAGTCTCATTCCTTCGGGTTTTTTGCAAAGTAAGGGATTCGGGACTTAGGACGTCCCCCCCTGCATGAGTTCCAGCAGCTCGTCCACATACTTCCTGTCGTTCGAGAGTCGCGGCACCTTGTGCTGGCCGCCGAGCTTGCCCTTCGACTTCAGCCAGCGGCCGAAGAGGCCCGCCGGGGCGGCATGCAGAAGCGGTGGCCGGAGGGCTATGTCGCGGTGGCGCTTGGCCTCGTAGTCGCTGTTCAGCTCCTTGAGGGCCGTGTCCAGCGCCCCGGCGAAGGCGGCGTGGTCAGGCGGTGCCACTTCGAACTCGACGATCCATTCATGGCCTCCGTTGCCCTGCTCGCTGAAGTAGATGGGTGCGGCGGTGTAGTCGCTCACCACGGCACCCGTCTGTGCGCAGGCCGTGGCCACGGCCCTGTCGGCATTGTCGATGATGAGTTCCTCGCCGAAGGCGTTGATGAAATGCCTGAGGCGGCCGCTGACGCGTATGCGGAAGGGATTCAGGGTGGTGAAGCGTATCGTATCACCGACGAGGTATCGCCAGAGACCGCCGTTGGTGCTGATGACGGGGGCGTAGTTGCGGCCGATCTCCACCTTGTCGAGTCCGACCGTCCGGGGCTCGGGCTTGCCGTATTCCTCGACGGGCATGAACTCCATGAAGATGCCATGGTCGGTGAAGAGCAGCATGCCGTCCTCCCCGGGCCGGTCCTGGGCGGCGAAGAAGCCCTCGCTGGCATTGTACATCTCTAGGTAGTGGATGTCCGCTCCGATGATGCGGGCGAACTGCTCGCGGTAGGGGACGAAGGATACGCCCCCGTGCATGTACAACTCGAGATTGGGCCATACCTCCTTCATGCACGACTTGCCCGTGATCTCGAGGATGCGGCGGAACAGGACAAGGGTCCAGGTGGGTACACCGGAGATGGAGGTCACATTCTCTTGGATGGTGCTGAGGGCCAGCTGCTCGATTTTCGATTCCCACTCGTCCATGAGGGCGATGCTCAGGTCGGGCGTCCGGATCCACTGGCCGTAGAAAGGCGTGTTCTGAAGGAGTACGGCGCTGAGGTCGCCGTAGTGCGTCTCCTCGTTGAACTGGTGGATGGTATGGCTGCCGCCGATGATGAGTCCCTTGCCGGTGAGCAGGTCCGACTCGGGATTGAAGTGGTAGTACAGGGTGAGGACGTCCTTGGCCGCCTTGAAGTGGTTCTCCTCGAGGCTCTCATCGCTGACGGGAATGAACTTGCTTCTGTCGGAAGTAGTGCCGCTGCTCTTGGCGAACCAGTGGATGGGGGTGTTCCAGAGCACCTGCTGCTCGCCCTGCATGACACGTTCCACCCAGGGCCTGATATCGTCGTACTCCTGGATGGGGACGGCCTGCTTGAAGGCCTTGACGCTGAAGAGCTCTGAAAAGCGATGTCGCCTGCCGAACTCGGTGTACTGGGCCGAGGTGACGAGATCCTGCAGCACCTCTCGCTGTGCGGCCACCGGGTTCATCATCATCGACTCGATGCGCCACATGCGCATGCGGGCCAAACGGGATATGGCGGGACTGAGTATCCTCATGGTCTGCGGGCGCAGCGTCAGACGGGGCGTGTGTCGGAAGATGCACCGTCCACGGAACCTTGACGTGCCTCCTCGTGAAGATAATCCTTTCTGCGGAGTTCGAAGTTGCGGCCCAGGTAGAGGCGACGTACCTGGTCGTCGGCCGCGAGCTCCTCGGCCGTGCCGTGTTTGAATATCTTCCCCTCGATCAGCAGATAGGCCCTGTCGCAGATCGAAAGGGTCTCGTTCACGTTATGGTCGGTGATGAGGATGCCGATGTTTCGGTACTTGAGGCGGGCCACGACAGACTGGATGTCCTCAACTGCAATCGGGTCGACCCCTGCGAAGGGCTCGTCGAGCAGGATGAAGCCTGGATCGACCGCCAGAGCACGGGCGATCTCGGTCCTGCGCCGTTCGCCGCCACTCAGCGAATCACCATTGTTCTTGCGGACATGCGTCAGCCTAAATTCCTGCAGCAACTCCTCAGTCTTCCTCCGCCGCTCCTCGCGGCCAAGACCCTTCAGCTCTAGTACGGAGGCTATATTATCTTCCACCGACAGCTTGCGGAACACAGACGCCTCCTGCGGGAGGTAACCGATACCCATCTGCGCACGGCGGTACATGGGCAGGCGCGTGATGTTCTCGTCGTTCAGGTAGACCTGGCCCTCATCCGGCCGGATGAGCCCCACAACCATATAGAAAGTCGTCGTCTTACCCGCACCATTGGGCCCCAACAGTCCTACGATCTCACCGCGGCGGACCTCCACCGAGACCCTGTCCACCACTGTCCGGTTCCGGTAGCGCTTGACGAGCCCCTCCGTATGTATGACCTGTTCCATGTATGCCTTGGAGTAGGCAAAAGTACGCAGAATTGGGCGGTGACGGCGCTCAAATGCGTCATGGGATAGCAAAACCAATGGCTTTGGTTTACATTTGTCCGCCCAAAGCCACCCCCAGATGAAAGTCATCGAACACATACGCGCCGCCAAGGATACTCTCGTCTCCTTCGAAGTGCTACCGCCCCTTAAAGGCAAGAACATCAACTCCATCTACAACCACCTGGACCCGCTGATGGAGTTCAAGCCATCCTTCATCAACGTCACCTACCACCGGAGCGAGCAGATCTTCAAGAAGAAAATGGATGGCACTTTCGAGAAGGTAGAGGTGCGGAAGCGCCCGGGGACGGTCGCCATCTGCGCCGCTATCATGAACCATTACCGTGTCGATGCCGTACCCCACCTCATCTGCGGCGGCTTCACCCGCCGTGAGACGGAAGACGCACTCATAGACCTCAACTTCCTCGGCATCGACAACGTCCTCGTCCTCCGCGGCGACGCCACCAAGAACGAAGCCTCCTTCGAGGCCGAACCCATGGGCAATCGCTATGCGATAGACCTGCTCCGTCAGGTGTCCGACCTCAACCAGGGCATCTATCTGGAAGAGGACATACGCGAAGGCTTCCGCACCAACTTCTGCATGGGCGTGGCCGGCTACCCGGAGAAGCACTTCGAGGCGCCCAACATGGACACCGACATGGCCTGGCTCAAGAAGAAGGTCGAACTGGGAGCCGACTACATCGTGACACAGATGTTCTTCGACAACAGCAAGTATTTCTCCTTCGTCGACCGCTGCCGGGCCGAAGGAATCGACGTGCCCATCATACCCGGCCTCAAACCCCTCACCAACAAGAAACAGCTCACGGTCATCCCACGGACCTTCCACGTGGACATCCCCACTGAATTGAGCAATGACATCCAACGCTGCAAGACCGACGAGGAATGCGAGAAAGTGGGCACCGAGTGGCTCATCGCCCAGTCGAAGGAACTCAAGAAGGCTGGCGTGCCCGTCCTACACTACTACACGTTGGGCAAGCCAAGGGTGATCTACAACGCCGTCAGGGAGGTATTCTGACCGGAAGTCATTGTCCCTACGGACAAATCATTTCGGTGTCGGCTTCGCAGGGTTCGCCTTGCGGTGGTCCAGCAGTTCGTCGATCTGCTTGTAGTTGAGCTTCTTCGCGATGATCCGCTTGTCCTTGTCCATCAGGTACAGGATGGGCGTCTGGTAGACGTCGTACAGCTGGCGGAAGTTGGGGAGGCCTGCCTTGTAGAGTGTATCCTTCATTTCATCCGTCTGGTATCCGTGCTGCCAGCCCTTCAGGCCGTTCTTCCGGATGTACTTGAGCCAGTTGTCCTTCCCTCCGTCCGTCATCATCCCGAATAGCGCGATGCCCTGCTTACGCCATTTAGCCTGGAACATGGAATCCAGACGGGGCACTTCCTCCTGGCAGTGGCCGCAGGTGGGGTCCCAGAAGCAGATGACCGTATACGGGGCCGTGATGCCGTAGAGGCGGCCCTTGCGGCCGGCCGTATCCAGGAATTCGAAGTCGGCGCCCTTGTTGCCGATCACGTTGGAGATCAGGCTGTAGCCCCGGTCGAACACGAACTTGCGGTACTTCTCGTTCATCCATGAATCGGCCATGCCGGGTATGTAGTACCTCTCGAAGAGATAGACGAAGACGGCGTCCATGCCCATGAACTGGGGGTTCACATACTTGTCGGTCAGCGAGGAGAGCAGGAACTTGAACATCTCGGGGCTGGACTTGGAAGCGTCGAGCACCTGGCCTGCGGCGCGCGACAGCGAATCGGGATGCTGCGGCAGCACTTCGTCGAAATACCGGTCGAACTTGCCCTGGAAGACGGGGGTGCGGACAAGCCGTTCGTCGGTCAGGGAGACGCCGTCCCAGTAGTGGTCGCGATAGTAGCGGTAGGCATAGAGCGAGTCGTACCGGCCGCCGGGATGCTTGTCGGCTGGGGGGATGACCGGCTCCTTCAGCACATGGAAGATGGCGGTGAGCAGGTTGTCGGGATACTGCTGCATGATGCTGTCGCGGTAGGCGGTCATGGCCGCGCCCGTGGCCTGCATGGTCTCCCGCGTGCGTGCGGCCGCCTCGGGCGTCTCCGTGGCGAGTCGGCGCTGCAGGGCCGCCATCTCGGTGCCGAGGCGGAAGGATTCGCGCTGGTAGCCGGCGAAGACATCGTTGTCGGGCGAACCCGTGAAGCGCATGGAACCCATCAGGTCGGATGTGTCCGCCTCGACGGCGAACCGTTGCTGACGGTCCACCAGGCATTCTATCCAGCCGTTCTTCTCGGGGAAGGCGATCATGTACACGCCGCCCAGCAGCCGGTCCTTCCCCTTGAAAACAGCCACGCCGTCAGGGCCGATGAGCGCGGAGTCTACGAGGTACTGCTTCTTCCCGAAATGATGCGCCAGGTAGAGGTGCCCCTTATCGAAGGGCCGGATGCGCGCGCGGATCTCATACGCGTCCTGGGCGCGGACAGGCTGCGCCGGGGCCGTCAGGATGGCCAGCGAGAAGGTCGACAGATACAGTAGGAGTTGGGTCATGGGACAAAAATATCCAAAATGGATTTGTCGAACCGCTAAAGCGTGCAAGGAACGCAGTCGAAGGAAACTGACTATCATTGCAGCCTATGCCGAAGGACGACGATGCGCATGTGGACAGGACCTTCACCGCACGCACGATGGCGGAGGAAGGATTGCACCCCGGCACCTACGAGGAGTGCCGCTTCGAGGGGTGCGACCTCTCCGGCCGCTCCCTGACGGGATTCCGCTTCATCGACTGCACGTTCGCCGGCTGCAACCTCTCCAACGCGAACCTGACGGGATCCACCTGGAACGAGGTCCGGCTGATCGACTGCCAGGCGATGGGGCTTGCCTTCGGCGACTGCCATTCCGCCCCCTTCATCGTACGTTTCGAGGGCTGCCGCCTCGACTACTGCAGCTTCCTCAAGTCACCCCTCCGATCGGCGTCCTTCCTGCGCTGCAGCCTGCAACAGGCCGACTTCACAGGTGCCGACCTCCGGGAGGCCTCCTTCTCCATGTCGATCCTCTCGGGGGCGGCTTTCGAGGACTGCAACCTTGAGAAGTGCGACTTCCGCGAGGCGGTCGACTTCGGCATCGACCCATCCCGCAACCGGATGCGCGGGGCGCGATTCTCTCCCGAAGGCCTTGGGGGCCTGCTGCGCAGGTACGGTCTCGACATCGGATGAGCGGGGGCGGCGGACGGATGCCGCGAACATTTCCGACAGGGACTTGTTCTCTATGCCTGATTCCCACCGCGGCACAAGGCCCGGCTTCTCCATCGCCGACCGGGCCTCCCGCCGTCAAAACCTCCCGCGATGCCCCGTACATGGCTCCCCCTCCTGCTGGCCCTTTCCCTGCTATCCGAAGCCTCCGGCCAGAACCTCGGCAATATCAACGGTTTCGTCCGCAAGGCCCGCACCCAGGAACCGTTGGAAGGCGTCACCATACGCGTCAGCGGCACCGAGAGGCAGGCCCTTACCGACAGCAACGGCTTCTATCGCCTCCGCGGCATCCCCACGCGGACCTACACCCTCGAAGCCAGCTCCGTGGGCTTCCGCAGCGTCACCAAGTTCGACATCGAAGTGACCTCGGGCAACACCGTCGAGGTGAACTTCGACCTCGAGGAGCAGAGCCAGGAGCTCGGCGGCATCGTCGTCCGCGCCAACTTCCCCAAGCCCGTCGGCGTCGTCAACTCCGTACAGAGCCTCAGCGCGAGCGAGATCATCCGCTATCCGGGCGCGAACTTCGACATGGCCAAGGTCGTGCAGTCATTCCCCGGGGTCTCCGGCTCCGCCAGCTTCCGGAACGACATCGTCATCCGCGGCGGCGCCCCCAACGAGAACGTCTACTACCTCGACGGGGTGGAAGTGCCCACCATCAACCATTTCGCCACGCAGGGTGCAGCCGGCGGCCCGGCAGGGATCCTCAACGTGGCCTTCCTCGACCGCGTCACCCTCCACACTTCCGCCTTCCCCGCCAAATACGACAACGCCCTCTCCGGCGTCCTCCAGTTCCGGCAGCGGAACGGGAACCCCGAGAAACACCAGGGCAATTTCCGCGTCAGCGCCAGCGAGGCCGCCCTCACCTCGGAGGGACCGCTGGGCAAGAAGAACGGCAAGACCACCTACATCGCCTCGGTACGCAGGTCATACCTCCAGTTCCTCTTCAAGCTGATCGACCTGCCCTTCGTACCCAACTACTGGGACTACCAGTACAAGCTCACCCACAAGCCCGACAAGCGCAACGAGATCAACGTGATCGGCATCGGCACCATGGACCAGTTCTCGCTGAACAAGCCGGAGAATGCCACCCTCGAGCAACTCGCCATCCTCGACCAGGTACCGCTGCAGGGACAGATGACCTATACCTTCGGCGTGTCATGGCGGCATGCGATGGACAAGGGCTACTGGCAGCTCGTGGCCAGCCGCAACTACCTCCGCAACGAGGCCGACCAGTTCGAACAGAACGATGAAGGCAACGAGAGCCGTCGCATCCTCCGCTACCGCTCCAAGGAGGCCGAGAACCGGCTGCGCTACGAAGTCAACTTCCCCCTCGGGAAAATCCAGATGAACGGCGGCGGACACCTCATCCTCACCGGCTACGAGAACACCACCTTCCAGCGCCGGCCGGCCTTCACCGCCAACTACAGCACCGCCTTCGACATGCTGCGCTACGGGGCCTTCCTCACCGGTACCGGCAAGCTGCCTGGCGAGAAGATGACCGTATCGGCCGGCTTCCGGATCGATGGCAACAACTACACCACGCAAGGCGACAGGATCGGCAGGACCTTCTCGCCCAGACTCTCCCTCTCCTACAGCCTGGCACGCGGCGTCAACCTCAACGCCTCGCTCGCACGTTACTATAAACTGCCCAGCTACACCATCCTCGGATTCCAGGTCAACGGCGCCGCCGTCAACAGGGACGCCGCCTACATCCGCTCCGACCACTTCGTCGCCGGCATCGAATGGCAGCCCACCGGGTCCACCCGCATCACCGCCGAAGGCTTCCTCAAGAACTACGGCAACTATCCCGTCTCCGCCGCCCTGGGCGTTTCCATGGCCAACTTCGGCGGCGACTTCGGCGTCTTCGGCAACGAACGCATCACCAGCAACGGCACCGGCAAGGCCTACGGCTACGAACTCCTCTTCCAGCAGCGCCTGACACGCAATTTCTACGGCATCCTCGCCTACACCTACTACCACAGCCGCTTCTCCGGGGCCGACCCCAAGCAGATGCTCCCCTCCGCCTGGGACAACCGGCACCTGCTCTCCTTCACCGGTGGACGCAATACGACGATTCTATCAAGCGCCAGTTCCTTATTGTTGAAGGTAAAAAGGTTGAACAGCTCCCAAAGACACCACAGTCTCTGCAGATACGTTTCCCCCATTAGGATGAGGAAGTTTCTACAGGCAGATATATTGAATGGCAACGTCGCTATGCCGTTAGTGGGGTTGATCTGGTCTATGCACAGCTTGTCAAACCACAGGGTAGGATAACGTCCATTTTTACGTTTAAACGTTTCTGCAAACTCACAAAG
>RGVM01000740.1 GCA_010027295.1 Chitinophagia bacterium | reverse complement strand
CAAAACCCGGGGGAGTTCCCAGAACCGGGGGGAGTTCTCAAAACCCCGGGGAGTTCTCAAAACCCGGGGGAGTTCCCAAAACCCCGGGGAGTTCCCAGAACCGGGGGGAGTTCTCAGAACCGGGTTTGACCGGAATGGTAGGATCGGAGTGATTGCACTTGGCAGGTTCGGGGGAAGTCGGGAAATTGGGGAGTCATCCAAAAGTCGAAGATCATGAAGGAAAAGCTGCAAAACGGCCTCCGGCGGGCGGTGGCGGATTTCAACCAACTCGTCGGGGGGCTTTCGACAGAGGACTTCGAGCGTCCATTCGGGTCGAAGTGGTCGGCGGGGCAGGACCTGAGGCATGTTCTGAGGACGCTGCGGGCGGTGGACCTGGCGCTCTCGCTACCGCTGTCGGTCCTGAGGCTCCTGTTCGGGAAGCCGAACCGCAAGGGACGTTCCGAAGCGGAGCTTCGCGAGAAATACCGGAAGGCCCTGGGCAAAGGCTTCCAGGCCCCCTGGATCTACCGGCCCGGAAAGGTGGGGGTCGGGGCCAGGGCAAGCCTGACGGCGAGGCATGTCCGCGTCACGGAGCGGCTCTGCCAAAGGGTGGCCCGCCTCACCGACGACCAACTGGACGGGTATCTGCTGCCGCATCCCGCCATGGGGAAATGCACGCTCAGGGAGATGGTCGTATTCTCCTTCCTCCATACCGAGCACCACACGCGGCTGCTGAAGGCCAAGCTGGAGGGCACGGCCGCGGACGAGCTGTGATCCCACACACCCAACTGACCGACATGACGGATGGACCGAAGGACAAAGGACTCAAACGGACGCTCACCCCGCTGATGCTCTGGGGCCTGGGCACGGGATATGTGATCTCGGGGATGTACTTCGGTTGGAACCTGGGACTGGAGAAGGGGGGCACGCTGGGGCTGGCCATCGCCACCGGATTCATCATCCTGATGTACCTCGGCTTCACCTTCAGTTACGCCGAGCTGGCCTGTGCGATCCCGCGTGCCGGCGGCGTCTTCGACTACGCCCATCGCGCCCTGGGGCCCCGGTGGGCCTTCGTGGCGGGCATGGCGCAGCACATCGAGTTCATCTTCGCCCCGCCGGCCATCGCCCTCTCCATCGGCGCCTATTTCAACCTCTTCCTGCCGCAGGTGCCCGTAGCCGCCATCGCGGTGGCGGCCTACCTCGCCTTCACCGCGCTCAACATGGCGGGTGTACGGACGGCCGCCGTCTTCGAACTCCTCGTCACCCTGCTTGCCGTGGGCGAGCTGCTGCTCTTCGCCGGCATCGTCCTGCCCGAGGCCAGATGGGAGAACCTGCAGCGCA
>RGVM01000739.1 GCA_010027295.1 Chitinophagia bacterium | reverse complement strand
AGACGCTGCAGCCCTGTGTGGTTGCTACGGCTACGCCTCCGCAACCGCACAGGGCTGGTCTGTTGGAGGGCAAAACCCCAACTTAAAACCTGGCGTCATTCATGGGGGCAGGTCAATCACCGGGAATCTCCCTGAAGGGCTGACATGAGCACGCTATTTGCGTTTGACATCGGCAACTACGAGTCCAAGGTGGCTGTTGGCAGTAATGGTACGGCGACGTTCGTTGCCGCGATGCCCTCGATGCTCCTGTTCGGGTCGCCGGGAGAAATCGGCGTCGGGTGGAATGCCAGGGATATGTTGCTTCTGGATCCGGACAACGTCCTGACTCGTGTCAAAGGTCTTCTTGGGGGGCCCGTGGTGACGGTGGGTGAAAACAAGATCTCCCCGGAACAGGCCTGCGCGCACATTCTTCTGGAACTCAAGGCGTTGGCGATGGCTGCCGTCGGCGAGGCGGTTGACTCCCAGGAAGACAGGTACGCTTTCGTCCGCGAGACTGTCAGGAATGCGGCCGTTACGTTTCCAACCTATTTCAGCGAGCCGCAACGCGTGGCCCTCAAGGAGGCCTGCCGTCTCGCCGGGCTGAACGTCGTCGCATTTCTAGCCGATCCTGTGGCGGCGTGTGCCGCGTACGGGCTCGATCATACGGCGACCAGTCGAAACGTCTTTGTCATCGACGCAGGCCACAATGCGACGACCATGTCGGTGGTGGAAGTGAAGGCCGGCGCGTGTAGCGTACGACACGCGACTACGAGCCCTTTCGGAGGCAACGACTTCGTCGAGACTTGCGTGAAGGAGATCGTCGGGCGGTTTCGGCAAAGTCACAAAAAAGACCTGAGCCGCGACCGAAAGTCGATGGGGAGGCTGCGAAACGCTGTAAATGGTCAATTATTACCCACGTTGTACTGTGATACGTCATCTACGATCAGCATCGACAGTGTGTATGAGGGCATCGATTTCAACTATTCAATAACTAGGGCCCGGTTCGAGGGCTGGTGCAACGACCTGCTGGCGCAGTTTAACACGGCGATAGCGGGAACATTGCGCGATGCCAGGATTTCCGTCACGGATGTCAATGACGTGGTCTTCGTCGGCGGACCTTCCAAGGTGATTCGTCTCCCCCAACTCGCGAACGAGGCCTTTCCGGGGAGGCAATCCATTCGTAGCGGTCCCCCTGGTTCACTGCACGCGGTAGCCTATGGAGCAGCGCTCTACGCTCAGCGCAATCGGTGAACCATGGGGTTGACGACGGCTGACCCAAGACGCCGCGCTCGTCGCCCGAGCCGCCTACAGGCCTGGCCCCGTCCGATAAGCGTCCGATCT
>RGVM01000738.1 GCA_010027295.1 Chitinophagia bacterium | reverse complement strand
CCATCGAAGGTGTAGGCCAGGGTTCTACGGGCTGCGATGGTGGCGAAGGGATGAGGGCCGGTGAAGCGGTTGAGCGTGATTTCCTGGGCTCCGAGAGTGCTGCCTTATACGTCATGGCCGGAAGGAAGTCTCCGAGCGTACGCGAGTGGGGCTTGAAGGGTCGCCAGTCGTCACGAGGATGAGCAGCCCTGTCTACGGCCTCGGGCGGGGGTAGCGGGGGAAGCTTGAGTGGCCGCTGGCCCGTAGGTACGAAACACACGGTTCGGGCTAGAGTTGGCTGTGCATCTCGTGAGCGCAATCGGCGGCTGGAAGAGGACTTGCTAGCGTGGGAGGCGACGTGCTGTAGGCTATGCTCAGGGGCAACTTCCATTTGTCCGGCGGCATCATCATTCGAAGGAGAGAGTGAGGCGAGGACGGCAAATCGGTTTCCAGTGTCGAGGGGCGAACGCCAGGTGGGTCCCGCAGTGCAGGGCGAACGAGTGTGTCGCTGGTAGTTGTGATTCGGAGTCTCCTTCTCAAGGGACGACGATGTGCCAGCCGTGATAGGTATGAAACGGGAGGCTCTGAGACAGCGGCCGCGAACAGATGTGCGCCCCGTAGTGATCTCGGATGTCATGACTTCGGAAAGGGCGCTGGCCGGAAGGAGACGCTCAAAGTGTGTCGCCGAACGATTGCACATGACCATTATCACGCCTGCAGGCTGTAACACAGGGTACTGGAAGGAGGCACAGTGTACTGCGTATGTTCCACAACGAGATTCACGGAAGAAAATGATGTCGCAAGGCGTTGATAGGATGCTTTCAAGGTTGCCTTCGCGGGAGGCCGTCTCAAGAAGACTCAACAGGAGTTCAGCGCAGAGGTGGCCGGTGCCCAGAGTCCGTGCGACACAGTGGGCGGTCAGTGTGTCCATATCCATGGTTTCAGGCGTGAACGTGGCGGGCAACATTTCGGTGCTCATAATCAGCTTTCTGTCACTGTCTAGGGTGCTGAAGTGTTGGGCTAGCATTTCACGAAGGCGGACAGGGTCCGGGACCAAGACTCCCCGAGAAGGGGATCCGCCGCCGTTCCCGGTGGATGAGCAGCCCGCAGTGCTGCTTGAGCTGTACGAGTCTTCTAAAATGGCCGCATCTACAACAGACGTACCTGATTTTTCCGGGAGATCTGGACAGGTGGTTAAGGCGGGAGGCGTATCATGGACTGCATCTGCACTCGCTTGCAATGGAAGGGCAGTTACGGGATCCGGAAAGAGGACAGCGCCTGCGCTGAGGATGACTGAGTCACTCCTGTCGTGGACCTCTCTCTTCGAGAAGTCGAAGGGGTC
>RGVM01000737.1 GCA_010027295.1 Chitinophagia bacterium | reverse complement strand
GAGTTGGCGTAACAGTGCTGGTTTCAGTTGGCGTACTTGTTGGAGTCTGTGTCGCCGTGTGCGTCGGTGCGGAAATTCGGCGCGCCGAGACTTAGCCCGCGATCGACGAACTCGGCGTGCATCTCTTCTAAGTTGTTCACCTCAATGAAAGCCCCTTCTTGGCTCGGGTCGCCGCCGTTCTCGGCGAAGCCGATCTCGATGCCGTCTCGCTCAAGAACTGCTCTTCGGACCGGCTCATCTTCCTGAGCGACCAGGGTCATGCCGAAAAAGGTCTCGTAGTAGGGCACCGACGCCGCCACGTCACCGACGGGCAGGTTCAAAACGTCGTCGGCGTAGGGGGCGGCGCGAAGGAATGTTGCGGGCATAGCTTGCCAACCTTACCCAGGGGAACCATGTGGGATGGGAGGGCTGGTTAGCCCGCAGGGCTGTAGCCGGCGGCTCCGTGCCGTCGCTCTTCCGAAAGATGGTTCGGCTGCGAAGCGGGGGAACCTTGATGGAGGGGGGCGTTGAAATACTTGACGTAAGCGAATAGGTCAGGGTTTATAGAGTCCTTCTCCCTCGGGAGAAGGATTAGGATGAGGCGGAGAGGTGCCTCTTTGCCCGGAAGGAAGGCTCTCCCGCCTCCCGAGCGCGAACTTTTAGCCTCATCCCTGCCCTTCTCCGCTCGGAGAAGGGTTCAGATGCGTTTGCCTGCTTCCGGTACGACCCCCTCCCCGACGGTTCCCCCTTTCAAGGGGAACCATCTCGGATCACGCCACCGGGCTCTTACGACGGGGAAAGCCACCCGTCGGCTACGCAAGAATGGTGTGCGGGGTCCTATCCAAATGGAACGATGCGGGGGGCCGAGAGTCTGGAATGATATGGGCAACACGAACTTTCGAAGCCTTCTCATTTCACTCACCGTGGGCTTCGCTCTTCTGGCTCCGGTCCTCGCGCCGACCCCTGCCTACGCCCAAAGCAAGAAGACAAAGGCGGAGCAGCATCGCCAAAAGCAGAAAAACGACTGGCGGAACCTTGGCTACCTTGGCGGAGCGGTTGGGATCTACGGCCTGCTGAAGCACGACAACACCCTCGCCGCCCTCGGGCTTGGCGGCGGTGCCTACTCTGCCTACCGCTATGAGCAGGACCGCAAGAGCCAAAGCAAGACCGACCGGCAACGCGCTGCCCTCTTCAATCGTCGGTCCTTCAACTATGGCGGCCATCACTACGTGCGCGCCTCCGGAGTCAAGAAAGGCAAGAAGTTCTACTACTTCAAGAAAATACGCTAGTCGCCCAGCAGCGCGGATAGGAACGCCGGGTCGCTGAAGTCATCTCTCAGCCG
>RGVM01000736.1 GCA_010027295.1 Chitinophagia bacterium | reverse complement strand
TTTGTAGCAGACAATATAAACTTAAATCAATGTAGGCTAGAGAAAACTGTTTGGAATTGCTCAAGGTTCCTGGCGTGAAGCACGACGTGCGCGAAGTGAGTCGACGCCTGGATCTCAAAGTGCGTATCCTTGAAAGGGGCATCCTGGAAGATGAAAAGTATGGAAGGGAGTGCTCACACTTGGGCTGCAATGCATTTATCGCTACATTGAGAGCCAACCCGAAAAAAACAAAACCGAAATGTCGAGAAAAACGAACCGCAGAAGATTCCTGCAGCAAGGCTCGCTGGCAGCGGCGGGCTTCTTCATCGTGCCCCGGCACACCCTCGGACGCGGCCATGTGGCGCCGAGCGACAAGCTCAACATCGCAGCAATAGGCGCGGGCGGCAAGGGCGGGTCCGACCTGTTCAATTCCTGGAACAAGGGCGCCAACAACGTGGTGGCCTTTGCCGACGTCGACTGGAACCAGTGCAAGTCCAGCATCGAGCGCTTTCCCAACGCGAAGAAGTACAAGGACTTCCGCCGCATGCTGGAAGAGTCGGGGAAGGACATCGACGCGGTGACGATCTCGACGCCCGACCACTTCCACGCCGTCGCGGCCATGGCCTGCATGCAGCTCGGCAAGCACGTCTACGTCCAGAAGCCCCTTACCCACAACATCGCCGAGGCGCGCATGCTCACCGAGTCCGCCCGCAAATACAAGGTCGTGACCCAGATGGGCAACCAGGGCGCCTCCAACCCGGCGCAGAAAGTGGCTATGGAATGGTTCGACAAGGGACTCATTGGTACCGTCCACAAGGTCGAGATATGGACCAACCGTCCGGTCTGGCCCCAGGGCATCCCCGTTCCCACCGACAAGCCCGCCCTGCCCGCCACCATGACGGCCGCCGAATGGGATACCTGGCTGGGCCCGGCCTCCTACGTCGACTACCACCCGCTCTACCACCCCTTCAAGTGGAGAGGCTGGTGGAACTTCGGCACCGGCGCCCTCGGCGATATCGGATGCCATACCATCGACTCCCCCTTCCGCATCCTCGGCCTCGGATATCCCACCGAAGTCGAAGCCAGCGTGGGGCAGGTGTTCATCCGGGACTGGAACCCCGAACACATCCCCGAAGGATGCCCGCCATCCTCCCTCGTGGAAATCAAATTCCCCGCCACCCAGAAGAACAAGGTGCCCATGAAGATGGTGTGGATGGACGGCGGACTGCGACCCTTCCACCCCGACCAGCTGCCCGCCGACGAGCCCCTCAGTCCCGACGGCAACGGCGCCAACGGCGTCTACCTCCACGGCTCCAAGGGCCTCATGGTCATCGGCATGTACGGCAACGACCCCAAACTCTACCTCAACA
>RGVM01000735.1 GCA_010027295.1 Chitinophagia bacterium | reverse complement strand
GGCCAGGTAGGCAAGACAGGCTGCTGCAGCAGGTATAGTCCAGCCGACGAGGCGTCTAAGGATGCCCTTGTCCGGCCGGCCGGTGTTTTGGAGGGACCGGGAGATGGCGGGCCAGGCGTCCTCCGGAGGAGCGGCCTCGAGGTCGGTGAACCGTCCGGCCAATCGGCCGGGGCCTTTGTGTAGCCATTCCGAGAGGGTGGGCCACAGGTCCGTTGGAGGGTCCTGTTGGTGTTCGTATAGACGCTTCTGCCATTCCATGTGCACGACGTTTCAGTATTTGTCGCCGATCATCTCCTGCAGTGCCTTACGTGCCCGGGCCAGTTGCGACTTGCTGGTGCCCTCGCTGATGCCGAGCATCTCCCCGATCTCGCGGTGGGAGTAGCCCTCCACCGCGTAGAGGTTGAAGACTGTGCGATACCCGTCCGGCAGCAAGCGGATCATCCTCATCAGGTCCTCCAGGGCGAGTCCGTCCAGGGCGCTCCAGCCGCTTTCGTCGTCCGTGTCATGTCCTTCGGGCAGGGGTGCTGTCTGAAGCCTACGGGCCCTCAAGTGCTCGATGGCGGTGCGGACGAAGATCCTGCGCATCCAGCCCTCGAAGGAGCCCTCCCCGCGGAACCTCTCCAGATTCCGGTACACCTTCACGAACCCTTCCTGCAGGAAGTCTTTCGCATCGTCCGCCGAACCCGCGTAGCGGAGGCAGACGGCGTACATCCTGGCGGAGTACTTCCGATAGAGGGCCTCCTGCATGCGTATGTCGCCGGCGATGCATCCCCGTATGATGTCGGAATCCGAGCCGGTATGGTTGTATGCCTCGGGCATGTTTTGCAAAAAAATGTCTTTTCAGCCGGAATGTCCGTCCCATTCCGGCCATCGTCCGTCCCGTAGCAGGAAGCTGAGCATGCCTTCCAGGGCCTTGCGTCTGTGGCTGAATCGGTTCTTGGCATCCATGCCCATTTCCGCGAAAGTGTGCCCGGCCCCATCGGGTATGAAGACGGGGTCATAGCCGAAGCCGGCCGTCCCGGCGGGACTTTCCGCGATGTGTCCCTCGCAGATGCCCTGGAACTGGTGTTCCTGGCCGTCGAGGCGCAGCGAGAATACGGTGCGGAACCTTGCCCTCCGGTCGGTCCGGCCCTGCATGCGTTCGAGCAGCAGGACGATGTTGGCGGCGTCGTCGGCCGGCTCGCCTGCGTAGCGTGCCGAGCGTACGCCGGGTTGGCCGCCAAGGGCCTGCACTTCCAGTCCGCTGTCCTCCGCGAAGCAGTTCAGGCCGAGCCTCCCGTGCACGAAGGCGGTCTTGGCGGCGGCGTTCTCCTCGAGGGTGGGATGGGGTTCGGGGATATCCTCCTCCA
>RGVM01000734.1 GCA_010027295.1 Chitinophagia bacterium | reverse complement strand
GTCGAGGCTGATATACCAGTCGGGCTCCCGGTTGCGTAGGTTGGTGAAGAAGGAGATGAGCTTGCTGGAGTAGCCGACGGGGGCGATGCGGAAGCCGTTCTCACCGCTCCGCTCGATGCCATCGTCGACGATGTTGAGGGATGAGTCGATGAGGTCGCCGAACTGTTCGGCCGTGGGGAGGCTGCCCTTCTTGAAGTAGTTCCGCAGTGTCTGCCTGTTCATCAGTGCCATGACGTCATAGTTTCAGTACGAAACGGTATTCCACCGGCGCCTCCGGTTCCGGGGAGACCGGCCCGGGGGATCCGGTGGGGAGGTCCTCCGCCGGCTGGACGTCGTCGCTCAGCACCAGGTTGGAGCCGATCACGAGGTCCTCCAGGGAGGATACTTCGGGGGGATGGTAAGCCGGTTCATGGATGATCTCCACCCGGTTGCCTGCCAGGGGTATGAGGATGGACCACGGGTAGGCCGGGAGGATCTCATCGGGTCCGTCCTCGTCCCGGGCGCTGTCCTGCAGGTGGTAGCGTCCCTCGTCGTCGGTGTACATGCGGACCACGGAGAAGCCTGTCACGAACTTCACATAGGGCCTCGACTGTACATAGCTGAGCAGTTCGGAGCGCTTGAACGGGGGCAGGTTCATGGCCATCTGGGCCTGGCCGCGGAACCAGGGACAGAGGTAGGACAGGATGTCCTCGTGCAGCCTTTTCAGGGTGGCGCCGACCTCCTCGCCTTCGATCATGAGCCGGCACTTCACCCATACATATTCGTAGGTGGGGTTTCGCACGACAATCCGGGCGAAGGGAGAGGTGAGTTCCTGCAGATATTCCTCCATGCGGAGCACCTGTCCCGGGTCGAGCAGGGGCTGATAGAAGACGCCCTCCTGGTGGATGTGTGGCAGGGCGGCCACCACGACCTGGCCCGGCGCCACGTATCGTTCGTTGCCCGTATGCCCGAAGACGCGCACGGCGCCCAGCCAGTCGAAACGGCGGAGCAGCATCCGTTCCATGTCCCATGCCGTGATGGCCCTGTTCTTGTGCCGCAGGACCTCGCTGACCCTGCGGTTGAAGGCGGAGCGCGTCTCCCGGGGCCTGCCCTCGGTCGAGGCAGTCGTCTTCGTCCCCTGCCTGGACCCGGACGCCACGCTCGAGCTCGCGCACCGGAGCGACGGCGGGCAGGTGCGCGTGATCGATGCTCGCCAGGTTCTGGCGCGGCCGCTGCCTCCGGCCTTCACGGCATTGCCCTTCGAGCACCCTCTGTGGATCGTCTATTCGTCCGGGACGACCGGCATGCCGAAACCCATCGTCCATGGCCATGGCGGGACCGTGATCGAGACCTTCAAAGGCGCCGGACTG
>RGVM01000733.1 GCA_010027295.1 Chitinophagia bacterium | reverse complement strand
GGACAGGCTTAAAATTAGGTTTTTTTATTGGCCCGGGAAACGGTATTTTGACCATCCAACCCGATTGTTCGCCATATCGATACCGACATGAGGCTCCATCCCACCGACTATGCCGTCATCGCCCTGTATTTCGCCTTCGTCATCGCCGTGGGCTTCATCATCAAGCGGCGGATCCGCTCCAGTAACGACTTCCTGAACAGCGGCCGCAACATCCCCCTTTGGATCACGAGCCTGGCCTTCATCTCGGCCAACCTGGGCGCCCAGGAGGTGCTGGGGATGGTGGCCTCGGGCGCCAAGTACGGCATCATGACGGTACACTTCTACTGGGTGGGCGCCATCTTCGCCATGGTCTTCCTCGGCGTCTTCATGATGCCGTTCTATTACGGCAGCAAGGCCCGCAGCGTGCCTGAGTACCTCTCGATGCGGTTCGACGAGAAGACGCGGGGACTGAACGCCATCACCTTCGCGGGGATGACGGTCTTCTCCTCCGGCATCTCGCTGTTCGCACTGGCGAAGCTGCTGGAGATCACACTGGGATGGGATTTCGATTTCTCCATCTGGGTGGCGGCCGGCATCGTGATGGCCTACACCTTCCTCGGCGGCCTTACCAGCGCGGTGTACAACGAGGTGCTGCAGTTCTTTCTGATCGTGCTGGGACTCTTCCCGCTGGTGGTCGTCTGCCTCGACGACGCGGGCGGATGGGCGAATATCAAGGCGCATCTGGCGCCCCAGTACACCCATGCCTGGGAGTACCTCGACAAGGCCGACCGCAACAGCATGGGCATCAATGCGATGTCGCTCATCTTCGGACTGGGCTTCGTGATGTCGTTCGGTTACTGGTGCACCGACTTCCTGGTGGTGCAGCGGGCCATGATTGCCCAGAACATGAACGATGCGCAGCGGACGCCTATCCTGGCGGCCATCCCCAAGATGCTGATGCCGATCATCGTGGTCCTGCCGGGCGTGGTTGCCATCGCGCTGATGCAGCCGGGAGTACAGACGGGCCCCGACGCCTTCCGCATCCCCACCGCCCCGGACGGCGGACTCGACTATACGATGACGCTCCCCTCGCTGCTGGCGCACTACTACCCCAGCGGGCTGCTGGGCGTCGGCATCACGGCCCTGCTGGCCTCCTTCATGAGCGGCATGGCGGGCAACGTGACGGCCTTCAACTCGGTCTTCACCTACGACATCTACCAGAGCTACTTCGTGAAGCAGCGTTCCGACAGGCACTACCTGCTCGTCGGCAAGGGCGTGACCGTCGCAGGCATCCTCATCTCCATCCTGACGGCCTATGTCGCCCAGAGCTTCAACAACATCAACGACTTCCTCCAGCTCGTCTTCAGCTTC
>RGVM01000732.1 GCA_010027295.1 Chitinophagia bacterium | reverse complement strand
GGATCATGCCCGGACCATCCCTGCCACCGTATGGCGGCTGGTTCGACGAGTTCGCCGAGGAGTTGAGCCTGTGCCTGGCGGCTCGGGGCCTGCCGATGGACGCCACGGTGGAGAAGGTCGTCGTGGACCGAGGCGAGATCACCTTCTTCGTCGATCGCGAGCGAATCGAGGCCTTCCTGCTGGCCCTGCGCGATGAGCCCGGCCTGCGCTTCGAGCTCAGCAGTGGCGTGAGCGGGGTGCACTATCCGGGTGATGCGGGACGCGAACTCCATGCCGTCTACCACCTGCTGTCCATCACGCACAATCGCCGAATCCGGGTCGAGGTCACCTGCCCGGATGCGGATCCGCACATCCCGTCATCGGTCTCGGTCTACCCGACGAACGACTGGCATGAGCGTGAGACCTATGACTTCTTCGGCATCATCTTCGACGGACACCCGGCCCTGACCCGCATCGAGATGCCGGACGACTGGGTCGGCCACCCGCAGCGCAAGGACTACCCCCTCGGCGGCATTCCAGTCGAGTACAAGGGCGCGACTACCCCACCCCCGGATCAGCGGAGGTCGTACAACTGATGTCCACCGACCACGTGACCATCGACGACAACCAGGCCAGTGATGCCTACGCCGGGTCGTACGAGACGACCGAAGGAACCATCTACAACCTCGGGGGTGGTGACTGGGATTCGATCAGCGCGGCAGCCGAGGGCGAGAAGGAGCGGATCGTCGTCAACATGGGTCCGCAGCACCCCTCCACGCACGGAGTGCTCCGGCTGATCCTTGAGTTGGACGGGGAGTCCGTCACCGAGGCTCGCTGCGGTATCGGGTTCCTGCACACCGGCATCGAGAAGAACATGGAGTTCCGGACCTGGGTGCAGGGCTGCACCTTCGTCACCCGGATGGACTACCTGTCGCCGATGTTCAACGAGACGGCCTACTGCCTGGCGGTGGAGAAACTGCTCGGCATCACCGATCAGATCCCCGAGCGGGCGAATGTCATCCGGGTGATGATGATGGAACTCAATCGGGTGTCCTCACACCTGGTGGCCCTGGCTACCGGTGGCATGGAACTGGGCGCCCTCAGTGCGATGATCTTCGGCTTCCGTGAGCGCGAGACGATCCTGGACATCTTCGAGGCGGTCAGCGGGCTGCGGATGAACAGCGCGTATATCCGGCCCGGCGGGGTGGCCAATGACCTGCCAGCCGATGGCGAGGCTCGGATTCGCGAGGGCATCAAACTGCTGCGCAAGCGCTTCAAGGACACCTCCGACCTGCTGGTGGGCAACAGCATCTGGATGGGTCGCACCGTCGATGTCGGCTACCTCGACCTGACCGGCTGCATGGCCCTGGG
>RGVM01000731.1 GCA_010027295.1 Chitinophagia bacterium | reverse complement strand
GAAAGCCCAGCAGAAAGGCCGGCAGTGGCCTAGCCCTCATCACCGCCATGACGATGGAGGACGCCAGGGCGGCGGACCACCAGGGCAGGAAGAGTCCGAGTGCGTAGGCCAGGAAGAGGGTGAGGACGATGGTCAGTGCGGGTCTCATGTGGAATGGGATGGCGGTGATCAGGGCTTGAAGGAGATGCGTGCGAAGACCCGGGCGTCGTCGGTCTCATCCGTCCTCATGAACCAGAGCCGGTAGTATTTGCCGAGTGCCCAGTCGTTGACGAATCGGTCGTAATGCCGGCTGCCGGGGTTGCCGTCCTGGCCTCCGGGATAGATGGCGTACGCCTCGATGGGGTCGGACATTTGCACTACCATGCGCCAGCTGGGGCCGTGCTCATGGGTGGTGGCGTTAATGATGCCCACGCCGCCGCCGATGGGGAGTCCGGGCCTTGCAAAGGGCTTGGCCCCGTCGCGCAGCAGGTGGTAGACCGTCGTGTTCTTGTAGCGTCCCCAGGCGAGCCGGTCTTGTGCCTCGAGGCTGTCAAGGGCGCCTGCAGCCATCCGGAGGGAGCGGGTCACGCAGGCAGAGGCGTCTTCGAGTTGCGGGGTGCGAACGTCGTCGAGGAAACGGTAGCTGCTGTCTCGGAGGAGCGCCTCGAGGAGCACGAAGCGGTCGGGGCGTATGATGGGTTTGTCGAAGGCATCGAGTTCATCGGAGAAGACGACATGCTGGAGGCTGTCCCACCAGTGGGTGAAGATGGTGGGGCCCCGCTCCCCCGGATTGTTGGAGAGGTCCCATTCTTTGAGGACGCGCAGGTAGTAGGAGGCTGATTTGCCGAGGGCCGTCGTGTCGACGTAGCGCAGCAGCATGGGGCGGGCGTATTCCGCGAAGAGGTTGTAGTTGTCGTTCTGCAGCCGCATCATGTCATCGGGGGTGACGGATTGCATCCCGGAGAGGCGACGGTTGATGATGATGCCGCGGTAGACCTCGTAGTTGCCCGGAATGAAATAAGGATAGGTCGTGTCAGCGGGGCGTTGGTTGGCACTGCTGATGAAACCCTGCACGGGATTGACGACATGCGGGTTTTCCTCTGCGGGTATGAATCCCTGCCACATGTAGGAGCTATCCTGTCCTGGCATGAGGAAGAGGCCCTGGTCCTTCCACCGGAGCGGGAACTGGGCCTGCTGCCAGAGGGCGATGTCCCCGTTGCGGGAGGCGAAGACCATGTTCTGGCCCGGCACGTTGAAATGTCGGATGGCGGAGAGGTAGTCGTCATAGTTCCGGGCGCGGTTGAGCTGGTACCACATCCGGAGGATGTTGGAGGGGTCGTGTGCGACCCAGCGGAGGGCGTAGGCCTTGCC
>RGVM01000074.1 GCA_010027295.1 Chitinophagia bacterium | reverse complement strand
TCGGGGATGACAATCCCGAGGCCGTTCGCTTTGCCGACGTGGTGCTCCTGGCCGTGAAGCCCTACCAGCTGCGCGAGGTACTCTTACAGCTCAAGCCTGTGCTCGACCCGTCGCGGCATGTGCTGTGCTCCGTCGTCACCGGTGTGACGCTCTCCGAGATGGGCGAGATCCTGGGGGCTACCTTCCCGATGGTGCGCGCCATGCCCAACACCGCCATCGCCATTCGGGAGAGCATGACATGCCTATGCGCCTCCGAGGGAGTGGCGCCGGAGCAGTCTGAGTACATGGAACAGCTGTTCAGTCAGCTCGGGAGGGTCGTCCGTATCGACGAACGACTCATGGACGCGGCCACCGTGCTGGGAGCGTGCGGCATCGCCTATGCACTTCGCTATATACGGGCGAGCATCCAGGGCGGCATCGAGATCGGGTTCGACGCAAACACCGCTACGCTCATTGCCGCACAGACCGTCAAAGGCGCTGCCGAACTGCTCATTCGAACGGGACGCCACCCTGAGCAGGAGATCGACAAGGTCACCACGCCCAGGGGTTGCACCATCGCCGGCCTCAACGAGATGGAGCACCGCGGCTTCAGTTCATCCCTGATCAAGGGCATCACGGCGAGCTACGAGAAGATTGGTCACTGAGGGATGCATGGGATGGATATCCCCCGACTTTTCCACAGTCGCGGTAGGGCGGATGTCGTCCGGGTGGAATGGCGTAATTTTACACGACCGCGTGAACGCACCACCGTCCCGAAGGTCGAGTTCGCATACAGCACAGCCACCTCAGAGAACCCCGGCATCCGCTGTTGGAAGGCCGAGGCCCCTTAGAATTCAGCACAGATGGCAAAGTATATTTTCGTGACGGGCGGTGTGACGTCCTCCCTGGGCAAGGGAATCATATCGGCATCACTGGCAAAACTTCTACAGGCCCGCGGCTTCACGGCCACCATACAGAAGTTCGACCCCTACATCAACGTCGACCCCGGGACGCTCAACCCGTACGAGCACGGCGAGTGCTACGTCACCGACGACGGCGCCGAGACCGACCTGGACCTGGGACATTACGAGCGGTTCCTCAATATCAGCACCTCGCAGGCCAACAACGTCACCACCGGCCGGATTTACCAGACTGTCATCAACAAGGAGCGCGAGGGCGCCTACCTCGGCAAGACCGTACAGGTGGTCCCGCACATCACCGACGAGATCAAGCGCAGAATGAAGCTCCTCGGCGGCGAAGGCTACGACATCGTCATCACCGAGATCGGAGGGACCGTCGGTGATATCGAGAGCCTCCCTTTCATAGAGGCCGTCCGCCAGCTCCAATGGGAGCTCCCCGATCAGGACTGCCTGGTCGTGCACCTCACCCTCGTCCCCTACCTGAAGGCGGCCAAGGAGCTCAAGACCAAGCCCACGCAGCATAGCGTCAAGCTCATGAGCGAGAATGGGGTGAACCCGGACATCATAGTCTGCCGTACCGAACACCCGCTCTCCGCCGAGATCCGCCGCAAGATCGCCCAGTTCTGCAACGTCAAGACCGAGGCTGTCATCGAGGCGGCCGACGCCTCCTCCATCTATGAAGTGCCACTCATCATGATGCGCGAGGGGCTAGATCGCATCTGCCTCGAGAAGATGGGCATAGCCGTGTCCGGCGAGCCCGAGCTCCATGCCTGGAAGAGCTTCCTGGAAAAGCTCAGGCATCCCAGGCACAAAGTCAGCGTTGGCCTAATCGGCAAGTACATAGAGCTTCAGGACGCCTACAAGTCGATCCTTGAGGCCTTCGTGCATGCCGGTGCCGTCAACGAGTGCCGCGTCGAAGTCGTCAACATCCACAGCGAGTTCATCACCGATGGGAACGTCGACGAAAAGCTCTCGGGACTCGACGCGCTTCTCGTCGCCCCCGGCTTCGGATTGCGTGGCATCGAAGGCAAGATTACTGCCGTCAGGTACGCGCGCGAGAACGGTTTGCCCTTCTTCGGCATCTGCCTAGGCATGCAGATGGCTGTGATCGAGTTCGCCCGTAACGTGCTCGGCATCGCCGATGCCCATTCCACCGAGATGGATCCCGACACACCCCATCCCGTGATCAACCTTATGGAGGAGCAGAAACACGTGTCCGGGAAGGGTGGCACCATGCGCCTCGGCGCCTATGAGTGCATGCTCGCCGCCGGAAGCCTCGCACGCTCAGTCTACGGCGCCGATACGGTCAGCGAGCGGCACCGTCACCGCTGGGAGTTCAACAACGACTACCTGTCGGCCATCGAAAGGGCCGGCCTCATGGCCAGCGGCAAGAATCCCGCGACCGGCCTCGTCGAGATCGTCGAACTGCCGGGCCACCCTTTCTTCATCGGCGTCCAGTTCCATCCCGAACTCAAGAGCACCGTCGAAAGCCCCCATCCCATATTCGTACGCTTCATTGGGGCGGCCCTCGAGAACGCCGAAAGAAGGTCTGCTGCAAGAGGCGTCCACGCAAGGCCGCAAATGATCTGAGGCGCCTCGCCAAAGTCACCCCGCTTACATACCTTTGCCGCTCAATTCCCCACTATGCAGATGGACAGGAATTCGGTGATTGGCTTCGTGCTGCTCGCCCTGTTGTTCTTCGGATATTTCTACTTCACCCGGCAGTCGCAACTCGAATACGAGCGGATACAGGCTGCCGTCAAGGATTCACTCTCCAGACTGGAGCCTATTCGCAGGGACAGCGCCGACACGCCCTCGCTCCAAAGCCGTACTACCGTCGCCGACAGCGCCGCCCCGGGGAGCCTTATCCAGCAGGGCGCCGCAGCCTTGCAGACCACGACGATAGAGACCGACGTCCTCAGGATAAGATTCTCCAACAAGGGTGGCCAGCCCGACCGGGTAGAACTCCTGAAATACACGGCACAGGACAGCACCCCCGTACGGCTCCTCGATAGTGCCTTCGACAGGTTCTCCTACGCCATCCAGACAGGCCGGGGCAGTACCGTCCAGAGTGCCGACCTCTATTTCTCCGGCGGCAAGACCGTCCGGAATGCTGATGGCAGCCAGAGCATACGGTACACCCTGTCCGATAGCTCCGGCCGTTCCGTCACTCACAGCTTCACCCTCAGGCCGGGCGACTACATGGTCGACTTCAATATGGACCTGCAGGGTGCCGACAGGCTCTTCAGTAGCAACCAGGTCGACTTCCTATGGCAGCTTCAGGCCCGCCAGCAGGAGCGTGACATCAAGAGCGAGAAGCTCGAGACACAGCTGGGTGTCATGCTTGCCGACGGCTACGACTACATTTCCCTCGGCAGCGGCATCAGCGAGAAGATGGAGGAGGGCGCCCGCTGGGTCGGCTTCAAGCAGAAGTTCTTCAACACCACGGTCATCCCGAAGGACGGCTTCTCCCAAGTCGAGGCCAACAGCACCGTCCCGCCCGACAGCAGCCGCATCGTGGCCAATACGGTGATGAACCTCAAGGCCACCATCGCCGCAGGGCCCAAGGCAGGCATCCCCTTCCGTATCTATTACGGCCCGAACGACTTCGCCGTCCTCAAGTCCTACGGCGTCGGCCTGGAAGACCTGGTGAATCTCGGACAGGGCTTCTACGCCTTTGTAAAATATATCAACCGCTGGATCATCTTGCCCTTCTTCAGCCTCATACAGAGCCTTGTTTCCAGCTACGGCCTGATGATTGCGCTGCTCACCATCTTCATCCGACTGCTGACCTCCCCGCTCGTCTACACCAGCTATCTGAGCGGTGCCAAGATGAAGGCCCTCAAGCCCGAACTGGACGCCCTCCGCCAGAAGCTGGGCGACGACCAGCAGGCCTTCAGCATGGAGCAGATGAAGCTCTTCCGCAGCGCCGGCGTCAACCCCCTGGGAGGATGCATCCCCGCCCTACTGCAGATCCCCATCTTTTTTGCCCTGTACAGCTTCTTCAATTCCAACATCTCCCTTCGGGGAGAGTCGTTCTGGTGGTCCAAGGACCTCTCGGCCTATGACAGCATCGTGACCTGGGGCATGGAGATCCCCTTCATCGGCAACCACCTGAGTCTGTTCACGATCCTTTCGGTGGTCACAAGCCTTGTCATTTCTCTTTACAGCATGAGCATGACGCCAGACCAGGGCAACCCCGTCATGAAATACATGCCCTATATCTTCCCGGTCATGCTGCTCGGGATATTCAACAGCCTGCCCTCGGCCCTCACCTGGTACTACACGGTGTCAAACGTCATCACCCTGGCGATGCAGTTCGTCATCCAGACTTATATCATCGACCATGACAAGATCATGGCCCAGCTGGAGGAGAATCGTAAGAAGCCCAGGAAGAAGTCGAAGTGGCAGGAGCGCCTGGAACAGATGCAGGAGACGCAGAAACGTGTCGAGAAGCTGCAGTCGAAGACGAAGCCCAAGTAGTCTCCGGCAGACATTAACGTTCCGCAAGGCAACCCCGCCCCGCATTTGCCTATCTTCACAGGCAGCAACCCGGAAGCCATGCATGCTCGGAAAATTCTCGCCGCCTCACTGCTAACGGCGGCATCCCTGACGACGTACGCCCAGCGGATCCTCTCGGAAGGCACCATCCTTTTCGAGATTACCGTGCAGACAGGAAAGCCTGACCCACAGCTCGCCGACATGTTCGACGGGGCTAAGGCATCCATCCAACTGCGTGGTGGACTGAGCCGCTCGGAACTCCTGAGCGCCCTTGGCAGCACCGTCACCATTTATGACCACAGGGCCGGATCCGGTGTCGTATTGAGGGAGTTCGGCCCACAGAAGTTGTTGATCCGCATGGATATGGCCGACTGGGCCGACAAGAACCGCCGCTACGAGGGCATCCGCTTCAACTACGGATCCGATACCAAGGTCGTAGCCGGATATCCTTGCGAAAGGGCCGAGGCGGTACTGTCCGACAGCTCGCGTTTCACCGTTTGGTTCACTCGGAAACTAGTGGCGGAGAACGCTTCCTTCGACCCACAGTTCAGTCAGTTGCCGGGCACGGCGCTGGAGTACGAATCGACCGTCGGAGGCATACGCGTACGGTATTCAGCCGTGTCTGTGAGTTTCGACCCCGTACCAATCAGCCGTTTTGAAGTGCCAACATCGGGCTACCGAGAGATGAGTTACCGGGAAAGCCAGCTCAAGAAGGGAGGAGGGTGATGTCAGATCACCTGAGGGTCGGGGCAGTGGGCGTCTTGAAGGTACGAAGCAGAGACGGCTTGGTGTTGACGGGGATATGTATGCTTACATTCCCGCGCTGGTAGATGACCATAGAACGGGGACCGGCAGTGACAGTCGTGTGGGGGGCGCCTGGGAGGGCCCTCATGGAACGGTAATGATACAGGCCGGAACCGAGCGAGATCTTGAGGTCGCTCTTTATGTTGGAGAATGCACTGGCCCTGCGGCTCTTATCACCAATGCTGAGTATGCCGTCAATGGCAAAAGCATAGCCCGACACCAAAAGGAGTCCGGCAAGAAACATCTGCCTGACGCGGGTGTTTTTCATGGCGTATGATATTACTTGAGGCATTATATGCAAAGGTATTGATAAAAACGCTGCATTTCCTAATACATTTCCTACGCTTCTATTCCGGACATCGACTTGGGCAAGTCGGTAGTTGGAATTGTGATTTCCTTGTCAGGGTAAATAGCGAACTTCGTGCCGTTCTCTTTAATATGACGAAGATTTCGTCGGGAAGGTTGGCTCGAATACTATTTTTTCGAGTAACGTCAATTGGCATTAATTTCAGTCCATGGGTAAGCGTCACGACCGTGAGGAAAGGGAGGAAATGGACGAATTGCTCCGCCAGTACCGGATGCTGATGACGGGGCGGGGCACCATTTCGCTCTCGGAGGACTCCTTCGAGCGCATCATCGACCATTTCGACGAGGAGGACGACCTTGGCGCCGCCATTGAGGCGGCGGAGGCCGGAATCGGGCAGTATCCCTTTTCTGCATCCCTGCTCATCAAGAAGGCCGACCTGTTGATATCCGACAAGCGCTATCGCGACGCCCTCGAGCTTCTCGACAGGGCTGAGGTGCTCGACAGCATGGACATCGACATCTGGATCCTCCGGACGGACGCCTGGCTGGCCATGGACCAGCAGGACAAGGCGGCACGGCTCCTGGAGGAGGCCATCGGCCGATTTTCGGGCGAGGACCGCATGGACCTGCTCTTCGAACTTGCCGACGTGTACGACGACTACGAGGCCTTCGACAAGGTGTTCGACTGCCTCCGAATGATCCTTGAGGAGGACCCCAACAACGAGGAAGCTCTCTACAAGATCTGCTTCTGGACCGACTTCACGGGCCGAAACGAGGAGAGCATACGCATCCATCAGCATATCATCGACGCATTTCCCTATAACGACCTGGCCTGGTTCAACCTGGCGGCCGCCTTCCAGGGGCTGAAGCTATACGAGAAGGCGGTGGACGCCTACAAGTACGCCATCGCCATCAACGAGAAGTTCGATCACGCTTATCGCAATATGGCGGATGCCTTCATTCGCCTGCGCAAGTACCGGGACGCCATCGAGGCCTTAGAGAAGGTTGTTGAGCTGTCCCGTCCGGAAGAGGTCGTCTACGAGGCCATCGGACACTGCTACGATAGGCTGAAGAACCCCGCACAGGCCCGTTTCTATTTCCGCAAAGCCTCCCACCTGAACCCGGAGGATGCTAAACTCCTCCATCGCATCGCCCTCACCTACATGCAGGAGTCTAACTGGCCGCAGTCGGCCCGCTACCTTGAGATGGCACTGCGTATCGCCCGCACCAACCACGAGTTCAACCTGTCCATGGGTGAGGTGCAGTTGAGGCTCGGTCGCATCCGGGAGGCTGTGGAGCACCTGACCATGGTGGTGCAGGTCAGACCTAGGAACATCTCCGGCTGGGAGGCCCTCATCCGCTGTCTGTACGACGCCGGACTGCACGAGGAGGCCGAGCGCCAATCGCGTGCTGCCTACCTCGCCACCGGCGGCAAGGCCGTATTGCTCTTCTACCGGGCCGCCATCCTCTTCGCCATGCGTCGCTCCAAGGACGGCCTGCTCTTGCTGGAGCAGGCCATGCAGATGGCCCCCCGCATGGCCGGAAGGATGCTCGAGCTGGAGCCCTCTCTGTCACAGAACCCGCAAGTGGCCGAGATCATCGCCCGGTACCGCCGCCCCCGCAACCGTTGATCCCGGGATGGCTCGGGGTTCGCCATGGTTTCCTATCTTAGCGACTTTGCAAACCACCGGCATGAACTTCCATCTCTCCCAGATCCCCGACAGGTACGCAAAGCCCCGCACAGCGGGCATCACCATGGTCATGGACAAGGGCCTCTCTCTGGAGGAGGCGCGTCATTTCATGCCGGTTGCCCGTCTGCATGTCGACATCGTAAAGCTCGGCTTCGGTACCTCCTATGTCACGCCCGACCTGCGCGCTAAAATCGAACTGTACATCTCCAATGGTATCCCCGTGTATTTTGGAGGAACCCTCTTCGAGGCCTTTCTGATCCGCAACCAGTTCGACGACTATGTCGCCATCTGCCGCGACTACGGCATCTCCCATATGGAGGTCAGCGACGGCTCCATTACAATCCCCCATGCCGAGAAGTGCGGCTACATAGAAAAACTGACACGCTACGGTACGGTGTTGAGCGAGGTCGGCAGTAAGGATGCCGCCCACATCATCCCGCCCTACAAGTGGATCGAGTTGATGCGCGCCGAACTGGCCGCAGGCGCAACCTATGTCATTGCAGAGGCCCGCGAGGCCGGGAATGTCGGCATATACCGCGGTTCCGGCGAGGTTAGGGAAGGTCTGGTCCAGGAGATTCTGACCCAGATTCCCGGCGACCGCATCCTTTGGGAGGCTCCGCAAAAGGCTCAGCAGCTCTATTTCATCGAACTCCTGGGTTGCAACGTCAACCTAGGCAACATAGCACACTCCGAGGTCATCCCCCTCGAGACGATGCGGCTCGGCCTTCGGGGCGACACGTTCCACCTCTTCCTGCAAAAAGACCCCGCATGAGGCGTTTCGGCCTGATCGGACATCCTCTCGGGCATTCCTTCTCGCAGAAATATTTCACAGGCAAATTCGCCTCCGAGGGCATCCACGGCTGCCAATACGAGCTGTTTCCCATCCCTGACATCACCCTTTTCCCGTCGCTTTGGGAAACTTATCCCGACCTTGTGGGTCTCAACGTCACCATTCCCTACAAGGAGAAGGTCATTCACTACCTGGACGAGATGTCTGACGTTGTGCGGTCTTCTGGCGCCTGCAACTGCATCCACCGGACGCCAGAAGGTCTCGTCGGGCACAATACCGATGTTATGGGCTTCGAGCGATCACTCGCCCCGGGCCTCCGGCCTTCCCACAGGGAAGCGCTCATACTGGGCACGGGCGGTGCCTCCAAGGCCGTCGCCTTCGTACTGGGTCGGATGGGTATCAGATACCGGTTCGTGAGTCGTTCCGGCGTCGGGGACGTCGGCTCGCTGTCCTATGCGGAACTTGACGAAGCGGTGATGTTCAAACACACCCTGATCGTCAACACAACTCCGCTGGGTACTTTCCCCGATATCGACACGGCGCCCGCCCTGCCATATCATCTGATCGGTCCGGGACATTATCTATTCGACCTGGTGTACAACCCGCCGGTCACCAGGTTCCTGGCGGAGGGGATGAAAAGGGGCGCCACCACCCGCAACGGTTCGGACATGCTCGCCATACAGGCGGAGGAGAGCTGGCGCATCTGGAATCCCGGTGTCTGAGCACCCCTTTCAGCGATCGCCGTTCAACGAGGCTGCCAGTTCGACGATGTCGAAGAAATGACCCGGGGCGGGCACGTAAGCGCTGTGCTCCATCCGATCGACCCATTCCTGCAACTCCCGGTTGCAGGGATCGGTACCTGCCTTGTCCCCTCTGGTGTGGAGGCATTTGGCCATGACCTCCAGTTTGTAGTTGATGCGGTTGCAGAAGTGCATACCAGCTGTCTCTT
>RGVM01000730.1 GCA_010027295.1 Chitinophagia bacterium | reverse complement strand
GTTTAGAGTATGAGACCTTTATTAGGGGAGTTATCTGCCCTAACCTGTGTGTGTGTTTGGAAAGGGTCGCTTTTTAAGATTAGATTACACCACAAAATAGCATTAGGGTTAGGTTGTACGCACATGAAGGGGCAGAGCTAACCCGCAACCTCCCCCACCGAGATGAGGGAGGATCGGGTGTAGTGCTGCACCCATGCAAGGGCGGCCATCGCATTGTAGCGCGCAATGGATCCGCCGATCTGACTACAAAAGGTATTGAGGATGCTGCGGCACGGGGAGTCTTTGACGATGAACTTGACCAGGGCCGTGGCAGGCTCGGAGAGGCGTCCGGTGGCTTCGACGAGGAAGATGGCAAGGTGCTGGGGGTCATCCACGAGGTCGCCGAGGATGGGCCGGTACCGGGCCCGCTTGGCCGCGGTCCGGAGCGAAAGGGCCCGAGAGAGCCCGGGGATAGAGAGAGGGTCGCCGTGGGGGTCCCGGACGCCGCGCAGGGAATAGGTAGGGGCGAAGGGATTGCTGCAGGTGATTTCGATATTATACTGCCGGTTGATGGTGGTGATGAACCCGCAGTCGGCGCGGGCTTGTCCCGAATTGCGGGCGAAGGCCCGGCTTGTGCGGAAGTCTTGCACGGATTGCCGGGGGGCGGTCCTAAGGGAGGTGTTGTGGGCGGCGGCTTCATCCCGGAGCGATGGGAAACTGGTGTGGTCGGTGGGAGGGAGGACGAGGGGCTCCTTGGGAAAAACAGAGAGGATGGAGGTGTGAGAGGAGGCGACGGAGTTGAGCAGGTCGATGGTGGTGTCGCGGATGGCATTGTGGCGGTGAATGTGGAAGAATTGACTGGATGAGCAGTCGAGGCAGTGGAAGGGCATGTCGTCGGCATCGATGGTGCGACCACAAGAACATAGGATGGGGCCCGGAGCGCCGACGTCGGAGGACGCGGGAGGGAGTAAAAGGCGCATGCGGAGAGACATCGTGTATTCGATGGGGGAGCGGAAGGAGTGCCGGCCGTAGAAGACCCCACCTGGGCCGTCGAGCCACCGGCCGGAGCCCTTGAAGCTGGAGCACTCAGCCCAGACGGCCTTGGACTGTTGGCCGTTGTGGTCGAGGAAGGAGATGAGCGAGGCTGACCAACGGTGCTGGATGGAGCGACGTGTGCGCCGGGCGGTGATGGTGGGGCCGTCTTGGGCGGCCGGGGTCCGGAACTTGATGCGGTCGTCCCGCCGATCCTCCCATGCCTGGGACCAGTCGGAGGGCTCGGCGTGGAAAGAGTGCGGGAGAGTTGAAGCCGTGTTTAGGAGGGCTGGGGAAGCGCAGCAACGAAGACTCCTCGAGGAGACCCATCTGGATGGC
>RGVM01000729.1 GCA_010027295.1 Chitinophagia bacterium | reverse complement strand
ACTCACAGCTCTAACTCTGCCAATACGGCAATCCTTATGATAACCGGTCTGGTAAGCCACGAGCTCGCCCTGCCTAAGCACATACCTTTTGCCTCGCCTTTCGAGCGTGAAGGTATCATGCTTTGCATGGTCGGAGGCCTGAACAATTTCCCCAACACTAAGGGGCACTTCAGGGCCGTCCTCAAACAGCAACTCTGGAGGGCGTTCCTCCCAGTCCTGTGCATCAGGTGGCACTAGAATCATAGACTCCATGTGCCCTTCGACTCGCCTCGGATTACGGGGATCCGAGCGGTCCTCGATAACGGCTTTGTTACCCTGAGTCGATACCACGACCCAAGGACCGGTCATCGCTCTCTTCCATGGGACCCGCCCCTCTGACCGGACCTTCGGGTCACGGTAGACGACGCGGTCCCCAGGCCGCAAGGTAAGCTGTTTCCGAAAACGATTCGCCAACCTCGCTCTGGCCTCAGAGGAGTTTTTCCAATACTCCATGACCTTCACCTTTACTTCACGGTACTGCTGGAACAGAGACCGCGCGTACTCAGACACCGGCTCGAATTGCAGCATATCGAGGGGTAGAAGATCCTTTTCGAGGGGAAGAGCAACCGACCATCGTCGCTCGAGATCTCTCGGCGCCCAACCGTGTGGACCCGGAGTGTTCTCGACGACAAACTCAATGACCACGAGAAATTCTCCCCAGTCACTCGGCTGCCCTCGGGCGACATCATTGAGCAGGATGCCCATAAGTTTCTGAGTTTCCTGGTGCATCCGCTCATTCGCCCCCATCTCACACGGCCTCATGGCAGTGGAGAACTTATGCTGCATTCCCATCAGGGCGACAAACTCGGCCAGCAGAGTATTCCTGAACTCCTGCCCCCGGTCTGTACGCAGCAGCACAGGGATTGTCCGAGCTCGGAAGATGGCACGGGCGAACGCCCGCCGCACCTCCGAGTGCGTGAGTCGCTTCAGGGGCTCCAACAGGACCCCATGACTCAGGCAGTCGAAATAAGTGAGAACCCACCTATTTCCTTCACGGTCTGGTGGGTTAGGGCCTTCCATGTCCACCATGACCTCCTGCCAACAGTGCAAACCCGACGGCTTCACTGCGACAGCCTCCTGCTTGGTCGGTCTCTTACGCGTCTTGATACAAGTCAAGCACGCGTCGACCCAAGCCTTGACTTCAACATCCATAGAGCGCCAATACACCATCGGCCTCATGATGTCAATAGTCTTTTCTGCGCCCCTATGAGCGCCGAAGAGACCGGAGTGGCACTGTAAGAAAACCCAACGCCTCCAGGACATATGGGCCCCCACATAACCAGAAGGCACCACGGGGACCCACCGGTTCCC
>RGVM01000728.1 GCA_010027295.1 Chitinophagia bacterium | reverse complement strand
CGTCTACCTCTTCCAATGGTATGCGATGTTTTGCTACTGGCAGTACATCTCGCACGCCATCGCCCGCTCCGTCTGGAATACGAGCTCGGAGGCCGACCCCGTACGCTACCAGGAGGCCGTCGGATGGACGGGCCTCGTCAACGGCTGGTACAACGTCGTGACCTTCCTGTCCGCCTTCGTGTTGGCGCGACTTGCCCGCCGGCATTCGGCGCGGATAGTGCACGCCGCCTGCCTCGTCCTGGCTTCACTCGCCCTGCTCGCGC
This sequence comes from Chitinophagia bacterium, assembly GCA_010027295.1. Lineage (GTDB taxonomy): Bacteria > Bacteroidota > Bacteroidia > Chitinophagales > Chitinophagaceae > Pollutibacter. The sequence goes on along the minus strand of RGVM01000728.1, from coordinate 1,087 downwards.
TGCCCCTCATCTCGAACCGCTACCTCCTCTTCCTCCCCATGGTGGGCTTCGGCATCGGATGGGCCAGCATGATGGGGGTCCCCTACCTGATGGTGGTCTCCGTGGTTCCCAGGGAGCGCTATGGCGTCTATATGGGAATCGTCAATATGATGATCGTGATACCGATGATCATACAGACCCTGACTTTCGGATCTGTCTACACGCATCTTCTGGGCAGCGACCCGCTGAAAGTGATGTCCTTCGCTGGCGGACTGCTGGCGCTGGCGGCGCTGGCGGTCATGCGCATCCGCGTAAGCGAGTCGGCAGGGGAGGAGGGGACCCATCCATCCGCCGCAGGCGGACATTGACAGTATACAACCGGGAGCACATGCAAGACCGCAAAACCACTACCATCCTTTGCATCGGAGAGGCGCTGATCGATATGATCTGCACCGACAAGGGCCGATCCCTCTCCGAGGGCGAACATTTCCTACGCAAACCGGGAGGTGCCCCCACCAACGTGGCGGCCGCTATTGCAGCCCTGGGGGGCGACGTACGCCTTGCGGCTAAGGTAGGAGCAGACCCCTTCGGACAGTTGCTGGTGCAGGTCATGCGCTCCTTTGGGGTCGATGTCCGTCATATGCACCCGGACCCCGGTCACTTCACCACTATCGCCTTCGTCTCGCTCATGGAGGACGGGGAGCGCGACTTCCATTTCAACCGGGGCGCCGACGGGCACCTCGGACTTGATGATACAGCAGGCATCGGCCTCGAAGACCTGGGAATCCTCCATTTCGGGTCTGCCACGGCCTTCCTGCCAGGACCCCTGCAGGAAGCATACCGGTCCCTCCATGGCCGCGCAAGGGAGGCCGGACGGTTCGTCTCCTTCGATCCCAACTACCGACATCTACTCTACCATGACAGAATTCCCTCCTTCGTGGAGCAGTCGGTCCATTTCATCCGTCACTGCGACTTCTTCAAGGTGAGCGACGAGGAGGCCCTCCTGCTCACATCGACAGGCAGTGTCGATGCAGCCGCCAGGGCGCTACGCGACATGAGTCGCGCCGTGTTCGCCATCACCCTCGGGAAGGATGGGACACTGCTCTGC
>RGVM01000727.1 GCA_010027295.1 Chitinophagia bacterium | reverse complement strand
CCGAAGTGCGCCCCTTCATAGCGGTGGACGCCCCCGCCTACGGTGAGGTCCAGGCCGTCGCGGGTGTAGTTGAGGTGATATACCCCGCCATAGAAGTCGTTGTCGAGCCAGCGGCGGCGCACTAGGTCGGTTTGTAGGGCTTGCCCGTTGCCCAGGACGGGCAGGAGGCCGTAATCGGAAAAGTCCTGGTCGGCTTTATACTGCTCATAATAGCCGCCGCCTTTGGTGTAATGGAGGGCGGCATTGACGTTCCAGAAGGGGTTGATTTGTTGGTTGTAGAGTAGCTGATAATGCGTTTGCCGGTAGTTGTCTTCTTCCTGATCGTATGGGTCGCCTTCTTTCTCCGTTCCGGCGGGGTTGAACGTGCGGGTATCCCAGTCGTCTTTCAGATTGGCCGGGACACCATACCAGGCCTGGTAGGTGACTTCATGCCCGGAGAAGAGGTTGAAGCGCAGCAGGCTGTTTTTGCCTACGTACGCCCCTGACAGGTAGTAGGCATCGAGGTCGGCACTTGCGCGGTCTATATAGCCTTTGGAACGGATGTGCGACAAGCGTCCGTCTAAGGTGAAGTGGCCATTCAACAGCCCGGTGCCGAATTCTGCGTTGCTCTTCCAGGTGCGGAACGAGCCTACGGTGGTGTTTAGCCCTGCGTACGGCGCGTGGTTCACCCGGGAGGTGTTGAGGTTGATGGTCGCCCCGAACGCGCCGGCACCGTTGGTAGAAGAACCGACCCCCCGCTGAATCTGGATATCGGAAATCGAGGAGCTAAAGTCGGGCATGTTGACCCAATACACTGCTTGGGACTCTGCGTCGTTGAGCGGTATACCATTGATGGTGATGTTGATGCGCGTGGGATCGGTCCCGCGGATACGTATGCCGGTGTACCCGATACCCGTGCCGGCATCGGAGGTGACCACGACGGAGGGCGTCCACTGGAGCAGGAAGGGCAGGTCTTGGCCGAGGTTATTCACCTGGAGCTCTTTTTTGCCCAGGTTGAGAAAGGTCATGGGCATTTGCCGGCTGGCGCGGGTGCCCTGTACGACCAGGGCGTCCACCTGATAGAAGAAGGCTTCCAGGGCGATGCGCAGATCCCCTTGCTGGGGTACCTTCACGATTTGGCGCTGGGTGGCGTAGCCAAGGTAGGAGACCTCCAGGGTATAACTGCCCGGGGTCAGCCCCTGTAGGGCAAACTGCCCGCTGGAGTCCGACGCACTGCCTTTGGTGGCTTCCGGCATCCAGACATTGGCCCCTTCTAATGGGGTGCCGTTTTGGTCGGTGATGAGGCCGCGCAGGGTGTGTTGCGCCTGGGTGTGGCCGAGGAGGAGGAAGAACAGGGAAAAAATAGCATAG
>RGVM01000726.1 GCA_010027295.1 Chitinophagia bacterium | reverse complement strand
AATCGGTGACTTCCCCCTGCACCTCTACGCGCTGGAGGGCGCGCAGGGTGTCGGTCTGCCCGCTGACAGGCGTACTGTCAATGGCTGTGGTCCGTATTTGGTAGCGGGGGATGGCCAGTTGCTGGGAGGGGTCCCCTATGAGGCTGAATTTCCGCGAGTTGGTGGTGATGCCGATATTGGAAGAACTGTTTTTGGCTTGCCGCATCGCTTCCCCTAAGGCAGGGTACCGTTCGTTCTGACGGGTGAAAAGGGCATCCAGGGACTTTTCTGTAAGAACGGCATTTTGGTTGGCAAATACGGCGCGGGTGGTCGTCATGAGGGCCATGGCACCGCCCTGCGGGTTGAGAAAGGCCTCTTCCCCGGCAGAGCTAAAGGTCGGGTCGTCGTAATTGGTAAACGAGCAGGTAGCGGTCAGGAAGAGGGTCTGCCGATCGAGGTTTTTCCAGTTGAGGATATCGGGAATCGTGAGGATGCGCTCCTGGGCCCATCCGTTTGGCCCTCCGTGCCCTAAGTAGGTGACGATGAGCGCCCCTTTAAAGATGGCTTCGTTGATCGCCTCGGTGACGCCGGGGACGCGGTTCCCCCCGCTGGTAGCGGTTTGCGGATAGGCATCCACAAATACTTTTTCAAGGTTGAGCGCCGGAAAGGCCGTCTGGATATCGTCGGCGATGATGTTGGCGTCGCGGGTGTGCTGCATGCCGTCCTCATCGTCGCCGACCACGAGCATGCGGTTGCGCCAGTCGGAGAGCGTGGCCGGGGCCGTGTCGTAGTGGATGATCTTGGCAACGACCCCGGAGGCTTCCTCCGGGGTGTTCACGGGTAGGCGCCCCACGCCGATTTGTAAGCGGCCTGAGAGGGGGTCGCTTCCCGCAACGGGTTCCAAAAGGGCGAAATAATCGTCGGCCGGGAAGGCGAACAGGGGGTTGAACGACTCGTTCTGATAGGTCGGGATGTGGTCGCCGCCGAAACCGTACAGGTCGCGGGCATCAAAAGAACCATCTCCAAAGAGCAGCAGGTGTTGGAATCCCGGATCCCGCAGGTACAGCATGCGGGCGAAGTTGCGGATAGCCGAAGGGTCTTTTTTCCCGGAAGAAAATTCGTTGTACACTTGTTGTACCTCGACGGCTTCGACGACCAGCCCGCTGTGCTTCCTCCGGTGCGCTGCCAACTGGGCAGCTTGCGCGGCCATAGAGGCCGGATAGATGAGCAACAGGTCGGCACGGGAGATGCCGTGCAGGTTCTGGTTTTCGACTTTTCCGACCGCCTTGGGGGTGTAGAGTGCCTTCGCAGGGTTGAACGCGACGAACTGCCGCAGCGTTTCGGTCGCTGTCCGGAAGCGGATCTGCTGCG
>RGVM01000725.1 GCA_010027295.1 Chitinophagia bacterium | reverse complement strand
TTTACCCTGGACGGAGGCGTCGACAGAGCCCTTGAGATAGCCGCCGATGTAGGCCACGAAGCGATTGCCCACGCCGACGCCGATCTTGATGTACATCCCGAGTTCGGGCTTTACGGTGACGCTGCCGTCGGCCGTGAAGGCGTCGGCGCCATAGGCCATGCCCATGTCGAGCTTGACGGTGGCGGTGGCCCTGCCCCCGATCTCGAAGCTGGCCTCCATCGGGACGGGGCCGGCCGCGAAGGGGATGGTGAAGCCCGTGGAGAATTCCGGGCCGTCCCCGAAGAAGGGCATGAAGGTCTGGAAGACGTCGATATCCTCTGTGGCGGCCTTCAGCGCGCCCGCGGTGATGCGAGGCATGCCCTTGTTGAGGTGGGGTGCCCATTCCAGGGAGACCTTGCCATTGACGGTCACCAGATCGCCGACTTTGAAAGTGCCTTCCGCATCCCGGAGGGCGACCTTGAAGCTCTTGCCCGTCTTGGTGATGATGCCTGCGGGCGGCTGGAAGACGAAGTCGCCCATGGTGACGGGCTTGCCCGGATGGATTTCGATGCTGCCCCAGTCGAGGCTGTTCTGTCCGATGCGGAGGTTGTTGGCCGTACCGCCGATGGATGACTCGCCGAAGGCCTCGGCAGGCACCCCGACTTTCACGCTGGCGGACCCTATCTTGAGGAGGCCGGCCGCCTTGTCGAAGGTGATGCCGCTGCCCGCGATGTTGACGACGTTGAACAGCGTCAGGTCCATCCCACCCTCCGACACAGACGCATCCGCGAGCGAGCGGTCCTTGACATTGTACAGGGCACTGACCTTGCCCCCCATGCGCCTCAGCGTCACGATGTCGCCGAGGCCCGTGTTGAGCTGGAGGTCGCCCTCCCCCCTGATCTGCCAGCCGGCATCGGAGCGGAGCAGCTCGAGGGTCGGCTGGGTGACGGTGAAGCCGGGGACGGGCTCGAAACTGCCGGGGGCCGTGAAGCCGGCGCCCTTCATGCCGAGACCCTTCACGGGGTCGTAGGTCGGCTCGATGACCTTGCCCTCGAGGGTCCCCCCGAGGAGGTTGATGCCGAGCTTGCCTTCGGCGGCACTCATGGCCCCGTTGGCATAGTTGAAGTCGGACACCGTCAGTTTCAACTGATCGAAGATGGTCATGTCGAGCTTGGCCTTCTGCGCGGTGAAGCCGCTGAGCATGCCCTTGCCGATGGAGTAGGTGAGCGCCACGTCGGCCTCCAGCTTGTCGACCTTGAAACTCCGGTTGTCGAAGGTGACGCCGAGCCGACCCGAGCCGGCCAGGTCCCATCCGTCCGAACTCTTCGTGAGGGTGAGCTTGGGCTGGGCGACGGTGAAGCCCTGTACGGG
>RGVM01000724.1 GCA_010027295.1 Chitinophagia bacterium | reverse complement strand
GGATGCGTTGCGGGAGGCCCTGTCGCGGACCGCCGTGGCCGACCTCTGGGGCATCGGCCGCCGCTATGCCGCCCGCCTGCGGGAACAGTACGGCATCGAGACGGCCTGGCAGCTGCGTCAGATGCCGGAGGAATGGGCCCGCCGACAGCTGGGAGGCATCGTGGGCGTGCGCCTGATCCGCGAGTTGCGCGGCGAACCCTCCATCGGCATGCGGGACCCCCTCGAGGTGAAGCGGACGATCGCCACGACACGCATGTTCGGCCGACCGGTCTTCGACCTGGAGCCCCTGCGGGAGGCCGTCGCGACCTATACCGCGCGCGCGGCGGAAAAGCTGCGGCGACAGGGTTCCGCAGCCGGGTCGATTGACGTCTTCACCGTCACCAGCGGGGGCGGACCGGGGCAGTACGCCTATGATCCGCGCAGCGACCACCGCTATGCGGTCCTGCCCGTCCCCACTTCCGTGACCCACGAACTCATGCGCCATGCACTGCCCCTGGTCGAGCAGCTCTTCCGGCCGGGACGCCGGTACCTCAAGGCGGGCGTGATCCTGGGAGGACTGGTTCCCGACGAGCCTGTTCAAGGCAACCTCTTCGCCCCAGACCCGCCCGACGCCCGGCAGCGAGCCCTGATGCAGGCCATTGACAACCTCAACGTGAGCATGCGGGATGACATCGTCAAATACCTCGCCTCCGGGCTTACGCGGAACTGGAAGATGCGGCAGGAGAAGCGGAGCCGGCGCTATACGACCCGATGGGAGGAGATCAAGGAAGTGCGATAGCGGGGCTAAGGTTTTGTAGGTAGTGACTCACTGCCGCTGCCGGGATGGCATGGGCGTCGGTCGTGTCATAGCCGAAAGGATGAGGGCCGTGCTGTACATGCGTGATGGCTGAGGGTGACCTCGTTTGGCAGACAATCCCATTCGGAGCATGAGAAAGGCATCCATGTCACCGAGGGCTCACGAATTCGGATGAGGCTATTTCTTATGCGCTGCAAAGGCGTGCTCAGCGACAAAGGAAGCAAGGACATTCACCTGAAGCATGTACCGACCCGTTTGCAGCGGTGGTACGATGTGAGGCTTTCTCCGGACAGGGACCTGTCGAGGTATGTGAGGGCTGCTCCTGTTGGATCAGAGCTTGCCGATTCGGTAGCGGAGGTTATAGGTCCGGGTATGGTCGGGCTCAAGGCGTGTGAGTCCGATGCCGTTGTTGAAGGCGTCAGGGGCGGCGCTGAGGTTCTCGATCGCGATGCTGCGTCGGTGGGGGGGCGTGTAGATTTGGAGGTAGGGATAGGAGGATTCCGGGAGGAAGGAAACGTATATACCGGAGCGGGGGTCTGACAGGGTGCAGGCGG
>RGVM01000723.1 GCA_010027295.1 Chitinophagia bacterium | reverse complement strand
CGACCATCCCCTCAACAACCGATGGTGGCTGGAGGACGAGTTCAAAAAGATCACCGCGAAGGGTCGGGAAGAACAACTCGCAGCCATCCGCCGCATCGCCGAATGGGAGGACCCCGGCTCGGGCGGCTACTACGACGATGTCTCGAACAGCTCCGCCAGCCCCCGCGTCAAGAGCGTTGTCGACGACGCCACCGACTTCCTATGGGAGAACGACGGCCGCAGCCGACGTCGCCTGTCGACGCAGACCTACCAGAACTTCCCGGTTCTGGAGTACACCGACCTAGACCCCCGTGCGAAATACATCCTCCGCATCACCGGCTATGGAGACGCCCTGCTGCGCATCGACGGCCGCCGTATCGAGCCGATCCTGTATGGCAAGGGCATGGAGGAATTCAAGGAGTTCCTCATCGACCCGAGATATTACAGCGACGGCGAGATGCGCGTCAACTTCGACCAGCCGGAGGAGTCGCATCTCAACTGGCGCCAGCACTCCAAGGTGTCCGACGTCTGGTTGCTGCGGATCGAGCGGTGATCACTTGACGTTCGTACTATCGGCCGCCGCAGGGGCCGTCTCGAAGCGTTTTTTGGAGTTCTTGTATGTTCCGTGCGTGGAGATGGCGATGGCCGCCATGAGGACGATGGTCACTGCGATGCCTGCCAGGAGGTTGAGGTAGCGCCGAGGTTCCAGTCCAAGCCGAGGGTTCTCCGTGCCGACCTTGCCGATCATCCACCATACCGCGATGAAGTTGGCCAGGTAGAGGTATTGCTCGATGCGGTACGGGCTGACGATGGCGCCGGTGATGATCCAGCTCAGCAGCATGTAGAGGGCCCAGTGTCCGAAGAGGAATGCGCGCATACGGCCGGCATCGGGGTTACCCGGTCCGGATTGATGTCTGCGCCACCAGTAGAAGCCTGCGGCGAAGGTGATGGCGATGGGGAGCCACAACACGAAGGGATAGAGGGTGATGGCCTGCGCTTCTGTGAGCAGACGTCCGTAGGTGTCGACGATCCTGTCGTATTCGAAGTTCTGCTGCCACATCACGAACGGCACGACGAACACGAGCATCGCCAGGTGGAAGGACTGTGCATGCCGTTTCTCCGATGTTTCATCCGAAGGCGGCTCCCATGCGGATGTCAGCACGCCGTAGGCCAGTCCCACGCCGCCCCAGAAGCCCAGCGAGTATTCCATCACGTTCCAGAAGTTGAACTCGATGCCCGATACCTGTCCCAGCACCTGCAGGAAGTTGCCCGAGGCGAAGCCGAAGCCGCCGCCGAGACCGGCGTAGACGGCGGTGCGGAGGGCGGCCGTCATGCCGTTGCGGTGCAGGTGCCATGCCAGTGCGCAGGCCAT
>RGVM01000722.1 GCA_010027295.1 Chitinophagia bacterium | reverse complement strand
CATGCCCTCGAAATACAAATCCCCTTCCTGCACCATCACGGGTGAAGGCTCAATTCCTGTCGTCCTTGTGCACGGCTTCGCCGAGTCGGGCTCCATATGGCGTGAGACAGCAGAGGGCCTTTCCGACATCTGCCGTACGGCGGTACCCGATCTCCCCGGTTGCGGTCAGTCATCCCAGGTAGGTGGGGAGGGCTTCCCCAGCTCACTAGAGGATATGGCTGATGGTCTCGCCGATATGCTCGACAACATCGGCATGAAGGACTGCACCATGGTCGGACACAGCATGGGCGGATACATCGCACTGGCCTTTGCAGAAATGTATCCGAATCGCCTGTGCGGACTCGTCCTCTACCATTCCACCGCCATGCCCGATAGTCCCGCCAAGCTTGAGCTGCGGCAAAGAAGCATCCGATTCATGGAAAAGTATGGTGTGGAGCCATTCCTGAGGGAAGCCATCCCGCCCCTCTATGCTCCTGCCTTCCAGGCATCCCATCCGGAAGTGGTCGAAAATCATGTGGGGGAGACTCTTGGCTGGGCTACACCGGAGCTGCTCAACGGCCAGTACAGGGCCATGATGGCAAGGCCGGACAGGCTGCATATATTGCAGGATTCTAGACGTCCATCCATGCTCATCGCTGGCAGGCTCGACAAAGCCATACCTTTGGAAGAATCTCTCCGACATGTCCCGCCGCTCCCGAACGGCAGCCTGGTCGTATGGGACGACATCGCCCATATGGGCATGCGGGAATGCCCGCAGCGGTCGCTGACATGCCTTCGAGATTTCCTGTCAAGGACGCAAAAGATCTGACTTGAGAAGACTACTCACCGCACTCCTCACCTTCACGCTCTGCCTCCTGGCCGGAGACACCGTGGGCCGCCATATTTCCGGCGGGGTGATGAGTTATGAGTACATCGGTGAGGGCTCGACCTCCAACTCTGGCAGATATCGTATCATCCTCAGGCTGTACCGGGACTGCCAGTCGAACGGTCCAGCGCTCGATGCGACTGCCGTGATCACCATCTACCCGGCCGGCGGCAACCAGGTATTCCGCGATCTGCAAGTACCCAGTTCTCCCATTAACACGGTACAACTAGGGAACCCAGGGCCCTGCATCTCCAACCCACCCAGCGTCTGTTATCAGATTGCGACATACGTCGCGGAAACCGAGTTGCCCTTCACCGCCAATGGCTACGTCATTTCCTACCAACGATGCTGCCGTATCGAGAACATAAGCAACGTCATCGGTTCGAACAACTCCGGAGCGACATACACGGCCGTCGTCCCGGGCACCACCGTGGGCTACGACGCACCGCGCAACAACAGTCCTGTGTTCCGAGGCATCGACACCTT
>RGVM01000721.1 GCA_010027295.1 Chitinophagia bacterium | reverse complement strand
GCGATGGACCTGCACGCGGCGATATGGTTCACGCACGCATTCGCGACGGACGGCTCAAAGCATCGCGACGGGAGGACGGCGTTCGGCATCTGGTCGGGAGCCCGGCTGCGGGAGCAAGGGGCGCACGAGGAGGAGGGACTCAGAATGCTGCAAGCCGAGCCGGGAATGGAGGAGCGCGCTACGGGACGGGGAATGGAAGGGGGTCGGCTACCTGCTACGTGGGAGGTCATGGACGCGGAGATGTACGCGGTGTTCAGAGCGCTGCTGCGGGTGTATCTGGAAACGCGAAGCGAGGAGGGAGCGGAGGCCGTGAGTGCGAAAAGGATCCTGATCCTGTCCGACTGCCAGAGCGCCATCAAGGAGATCGAGAGAGCATGGAGGGAAGGGGAGGTGCGGCACGAGACCAAAGGAGACCGCCGGGCGCTGCTCGAGGCCATCTGTAGAATCCGGGCGCTCATGGGATCGTGGTCATCATGTACGTACCCGCGCACACCGGATGCTCCCCAAATGAGTACGCGGACGCGAGCGCGAAAGCACACCTGGATGCCGAACTCGAGGACGCCACGAACCGAGTGGCAAAGTGGAATGAGACACGACCGCGGATCTGCGAATGGTGGACGAGTGAGGGATGGGTGATGTCAGACCTCGCCATGTACAGCGGAACGAGAAAGAGGGCGACGGAACACATAAGGGAGCAAATGGAAAAGGGAGTAGAGAAGGGCAGGATCACAGCGGGGCAAGAAGGGGCCATCTGGAAAGAGTTGGGAGCCCGAGCCCTACACATGACGAAAGTGCAAGTGTCGGAGAAGAGCACGATCACAAAGCCGACCTGGGAAGACGTGCAAACACACAATAAGTGTGTGGGGGTCATCATGGGCCTCAGGAACGGGGACACGATTGGCGTGACGCACGAACAGACATGGGAACGGCGGAAGCGGTCAGAGGGAGCGGAGGGAGGCTCGGGGATCGATCGGGGTTTGGCCTCATGAAGAGGAGCTGCTGGTTCGCTCGAAACAACGACCTCGTGGGGAGGTTGTTGTGCTTGAGGGCCAGGAGGTACTGCAGCGGATGTTGGTGTTACCTCATGCGATCGCGCTCGAGGACGTAGGCCTCTTCGCTCCAGATCGAGTTGATCCTCGAGCTGCTCGAGGATTTGAAGGCCTCGGTGCATCGTCTCGTCGTCGATGAGATGTCGTTGGCGTGCGCCGGCCATTGCCATGCGACATATCGAGAACCCTTCCTTGGCATCGACCTTCGTACTTGTCCAACCGCAGTGGCGACACGCCTTGTCCGCAGCCGCGAGAGAACTTCGGCATGCAGGGCAGGAGCGAGAGGAGAAGCCCGAGAAGAT
>RGVM01000073.1 GCA_010027295.1 Chitinophagia bacterium | reverse complement strand
GATTCCCCCTTCTTTTTCTTCTTCTTGTCGTCCTCAAAATAGTCCTTGCCGTAGCTTGACCCATAGCTGCCGTAGCCGTAGCCGCCGTAGCCGTAATAGCCGCCGTAGCCACCCACCTGGGCGCGTATGTCATTCAGCACGAGCGACATTCTGGGCAGACGCTTGCTCGCGTAGATCTCGTCCATGAGCTGCATCTGCTTCTTATAGGTATAATTGTGCCGGATTACATACAGGCTGGCGTCCGCGTGCTTACCCAGCACGATGGCGTCGCTCACCAGACCGACGGGGGCCGTATCAATGACAATCACGTCGTATTCAGCCTTCAACCTCTCCAGGAACTGGTCCATCCGGGGATCGAGCAGGAGCTCCGACGGATTCGGGGGGATGGGACCGCAAGGTATCACATCCAAATTCTCCGTATCCGGGACCTTTACCTTAAGGCTTTCGAAGTCGATGGCGCCGATGATGTAGTTGGTAACCCCTTTCCGCTTACCCAGACCCAGCCCGCTCATAATCTTGGGCTTTCTGATATCGAACTCCAGTATGGCGGTCTTCTTCCCCGAAAGGGCCATGACGGCACCCAGGTTAGTGGCGATGAAGGACTTGCCTTCACCACTGGTCGACGAAGTGACCAGGATGACCGACTTTTCCTTCGAGGGCAGGACATACTGAAGGTTGGTGCGTATGATCTTGAACTGCTCGGAGATGAATTTCCGGCTCGACTGGCTGACTACCAGGGTGGTCTTGTCAATAGAATGGCCCACTTCGCCCATGATCGGTGCCCGGGTGTTCCGAACCACATCGCTCCGGCTACGGACCCTGTCGTTGAGGTACTCGATCAGAAATGCAATGAAGACCGGAATACCGAATCCGATAAGCGCCGACAACAGGAAGGTGCCCTTGCGGTTTGGACGTATCGGGATACGCGAAGACCTGGCAGGCTCCAAAACCTTCACACTGGAGATGGTGGATGCCGCACTGATGGAAGTCTCGAGCTTCTTCTGCAGCAGGAACTGGTAGAGTTCCTCGAGAATCTTCTGCCGACGCGTGATTTCCAGCAACTGACGCTCCTTGGCAGGCATCTTGGAGACCATCTTGTTGGCGGATATGTTCCGGGCGTTTAGGTTATCCAATGCCACCTGGAAACCCTGGCGTATGTTCTTCAGGTTCTGGGTGATGTCCTGACGAAGTTTTTCAATGGCGGTCTCAAGTGCGACAATCATCGGATTGGAACGGGGCGTCGTCGGGAGCAGCGTGGCCCTTTCAACCTGCATCTTATTGAACTCAGTGATTTGCAGGGCAAGCGTGGGCTCCTCCAGATTAAGAAGGGTACCTACCTGCCGATACGGGTTCCGGGTGTCGCTGATATAAGCGGTCAGGTTGTCGATCAGTCGCATCTGAACACTTCTCTCCGTGATCTCCTTCTCTAGTACCGTCATCTCCGTGATCATACCTTCGGACTGGGCTTCCGGGTCTATGAGCATGTTGCTCTCACGGAATTTCAGTAGGTAGTTCTCGACCGTGACGAGTTCACGGGTTGCCGTGTCAAGTTGCTCGTTGATGAAGTCGAGGGCGTTCTGGGTGGATCGCTTCTTTTCATCAAAACCCGCACGCTCGTATTGTGCCATCCATTGATTGAGTACCTCTTCGCCGAGGGACGGCGCCTCCGTCTCCAGGCTGAGGCGCATGATGTTGTTCGACTCACCGAGGGGCACCACGGAAAGCCTCGACAGCAACTCTCCGCTCCTGGCTTCCGGGGACGCATAGGTTATCACAAACTCCCTGTTCGGATACGTCTCCATCGAAATGCCACTCCTGTTTAAAACGAATTCACCGTCGTTGGTGGCGAAAGTGGCTCCGAACCTGGCATGCTGGCCGGAATTCCCGTACTCGAAGGTCTGATCATCCAGGATCCTGACATTCAGGCTGAAACTTGCAGTGGAATCCTTCAGGCGGAGCACCATCATCCTGATCGGGGAGCCATCGTTCCCGATAAGGCTCGTGATGAATTTCCCCTTGTAATGATAGAGCACCTCCATGCCCAGGGACCGGACCACCCTCGCAGCCATGTGACTGGTCTGTATCACCTGTATCTCATCGTATATCTCCTTGTTGGAATTGCTGAACAGCAACTCTTCAATCTTGTCCGCATCGGTAGACCTCTCCGAGGGGTCCTTCACCATAAGCGTGCTGCTGACGGAATAGACCTTGGGGGTATACCTCAGCTTGATATATGAGAACACCAGGGATAAGATCAGGGATAAGGCAATCCACGGGATGTAGGGTATGTATCGGAAAAGCAGCTCCCGGGGGGATGCCGACTGTATAGGCATGTGCTGCTCAAAGACGACAGTTGAGTTGTCCTGGTTCATGCTGAATGCTTATCGAAAGGTGTTGAACAGTATACCGATGACGGATATAAGTGATATCAGCAGGGCGATGTTTTGCTGAGAGACCATCCGGCTCTGCGCGTTGCCGTATTTGTTAGCCTGTATGACCAGGAGGTCGTTGTTGCGAAGATAGAGGTCCGCCGACCTTAGGATGTCCGCGTCTGTGAGGTCCAGTTTGGCATAGGTCCTGCGCCCCTTTTCTTCCCTGACACGGATGATTTCCTCCTTCCTCCCACTGAAAAGAATATCACCCGCCATGCCCAATGCTTCGAGGATGGTCGCCCTTTCATTCTGCAACATGTAGATACCCGGGGCGCGGACTTCCCCGAGGATTGTCACCCGGATGCCCATCTGACGCACGATGCAATAGGGGTTCGAGAGGACACCCAATGCGACAATCTTCTCCGTCAATAGTTTCTCGAGCGCTTGCTTAGTCAGACCCTCTGCCCGTACCTTTCCAATGGCATGCAATCGGATGAATCCTTCGGGATCCACAAGATAAGGGGCCGACTCCTGTCGGGCATCCCCGGCAATGGCTGCACTGCCACGACCGGAAGTAACGGACGAGGGCAGGGTATTGGCCCCTGCTCCGCCTGCCGTCTGATTGTAAATCGAAGTGGCAGAGGGATTGTCGCTGAAGAAGTAGATGCTCAAATAGTCCCCTTTCTGGATGATGGCTTCTGGGGCACGATAAGTATCGACCAGGGTCGTATCGAAGCCGCTTTGGAAATACGTGACCGGCTTCTCCGTCATGCAGGAGGATACCGACAGGAGGATGCCTGCGATCCCAGCCATGGGGAACCATCCTGTTAGAGGGCGGTACTTGACCTTTGAAGGTTGCATCTTACTCTTTTGTGCTTGAAACTGGAGTTATCTTGGCACGGTCGACCTTCGCTACAAGTTTGTATCCAAGACTCTCTATCACTACCTCCACCGTGTGCTGCATCACCCGCTGCACGATGGCCGTCTTGTCCATCAGGATTCCGGACCGGATGACAACCCTGTCTTCGGGCTTTATGTCCATGGGTACCACCACCACATCGCTGTGTTCGCCCAGGAACCGACGTATGTCCTCTATCTCGACGTCCTTGATCACGGCCGGCTTCCCCAGCCAGTACACGTAGTTCAGCACACCGTCCACCATCCTGACCTTTGTCTGGTCCTGCGGGAATACCCGGACAAACACATAGGACTTGAACAGCGGCTCATCCACCCATTTCATGCGGTCGCTCCACTTCTTCTTGACCCTGTTCAGCGGGCAGTAGGACTCAAGCCCCTGATCTCTCAGCAGGGCATCCACCTTCTTCTCCCACCTGGGCTTGGTATACACCGCATACCAGACCTTCTTCTTCTCCTCCTTGTTCATTTTCACATGGCTTCGCCAAGTCGGTCACATGCTGATGTCAGCAGGTGTACCGGGCATAGGTTGTAATGGCTGGATGCATCACGGTCATGTCATTCCCATCGGGCGAAAATATCCGCCTGAGATGGGTGCCTATCATTGAAGATTGGGAACATGAAAGGGGAACCGTAATGATTTCCTTATAATTAGGCTCAAATATAGGCGTTTTTTTACCATCGGACCCCGCAAAGCACCCCCTGAAGGCACCCTTGGGAGAAGGGTCCGACACAAACATTCCGACAGGTCGGTACGACCATGACAGCGTATCGGGAAGTCTGACGGGAAAACATGGTGGCTCATGACTCGAGCACGCTTACGACACCCTCCTGTAGCCGGTAACGGCAAGCCTCGGGGCCGCACCAGGCGATGCCGTCCGCATCGAAATGGAGCTTCTCGCCAGTCCGGCTGACCCAGCCAATACGCCTGGCAGGATTCCCGACCATCAGGGCATGGTTGGGCACGTCGCGGATGATGACGGAGCCGGCACCTACCAGCGCATACCGTCCGATTTCCACACCGCAGACAATCGTGGCGTTCGCACCCACCGTACAGCCTTTCCGGAGTATGGTGGCACGGAACTCCGACTTGCGCTCGACGAAACTCCGGGGATTCATCACATTCGTAAAGACCATCGATGGACCCAGGAAGACATCATCCTCCACCACCACGCCGTTGTACACCGAAACGTTGTTCTGGATCTTCACCCCATTCCCTATGCTGACCCTATTGTCGATGAAACAGTTCTGGCCGATGTTGCAGCCGGCACCTATCACGGCAGTTGGCATTACATGGCAAAAATGCCATATACGAGTGCCTTCACCGATGACTGCCCCCTCGTCGACGACGGCGGAGGAGTGGATGTACGGGGAGTTCCTCATGGATTCAGGATTCGATGCGTACGAGCGGGCTGAAATTAGAGAAAAAAAACCACCCGTACGTATTTTCCCCATGTAGGCTCCCGCTTCCACCTGGGAAGTCGGGGCAGATCAGGCACCCTTGTTCTCCCAGTGGATGGGAGGTAGCAGGAATCCGGGGCGCTTCTCGAACCCGTAGATGGAAGTGAGTCCTGTAAGGTTCTTCACCTCCATCGGCACCTTGACCTGTCCGTTCAGTATCCAACGGACATTATGGATGCATACCGTCAGGTTCACCAGGTAGGAGGATTCGCGTAGCAGGTTGGCGTCTATCCTGGCGCGGGATGTATAGACCCCGGGGATCCAGGGCAGGATCTCATCGTAAGAGTCGTCATGGAAAACGGAGAAGAGTGTCAGCTCGCTTTTCTTCTCCTGCACCTCGAAACCTACCCTCAATCCGGAGATGGGCTTTCGTATGCGGTAGGTGAAGACCATGTCCACCGGGAGATGGCTGACGAAGATGTCTCCGTCCGATTCCTCCTGGACCATGTCGAAGTCGAGCAGCTCGAAGTACTCGTCCTCCGGCAGTGCCTTCAGCAGCTCGCGCAGGTCGGCGCCCTCGGCCGCGCTTTGGATGTTGTTTATGTAATGGTTGAGTCCTTCCTTCACCCCCCCGTGGAAATCTACCTGGCCATTCTTCATTACCAGCAGCCGGTTGCACAAGGACCCGATGGACGTCATGTTATGAGATACGAAGAGCACCGTCTTGCCTCCGCTGCGGCTGACTTCGCCCATCTTGCCGAGCGACCGCTTCTGGAACTCGACGTCCCCCACCGCCAGCACCTCGTCCACGATGAGGATCTCGCTCTCCAGATGGGCCGCAACACCGAAGGCCAGACGGACATACATCCCGCTGCTGTACCGCTTCACGGGTGTGTCGATATAGCGCTCGACGCCGGCGAAATCGACGATCTCATCGAACTTCCTGTCTATCTCCTGCTTCTTCATGCCAAGGATGGCGCCATTGAGGTAGATGTTCTCCTTGCCTGTGAGCTCGGGATGGAAGCCCGTGCCCACTTCCAGCAGACTGGCCACGCGTCCCCGGATGCGGATTCTTCCAATGGATGGTGCCGTCGTCCGACTCATCACCTTGAGGAGCGTGCTCTTGCCCGCCCCATTGCGCCCGATGATCCCGAGCACCTCTCCCTGCTGCACATCGAAGTTGATGTCCTTCAGCGCCCAGACATACTCGCTGGAGCCCTTGCTGGCCCGGTCGTTGACCTCTCCGATCTTGAGATAGGGGTCCTCCTTGCCGCGAACCCTGTACCACCAGCGGTTCAGGTCATGGCTAAGGGTGCCCGTCCCGACAAGACCAAGGCGGTACTGCTTACTCAATTGCTCGACTCTGATGACGGCTCCCATAATGTCAGACGGTGTCCATGAAGTTTTTCTCGACCTTGTTGAAGACGAGCATGCCGACGAGCAGGATGAACGTCGTAAAGCCCAGGCTGTACAGCAGCCCGGGTATGCTTAGCTGGCCGGCGCCGAGGTACACGTGCCGGAAGGCCTCCACCAGCCAGGAGAGAGGGTTCGCCTCGATGAGCCAACGGAAGGCAGGGCTCATGCTGGAGAGGGGATAGATGACAGGCGTGGCGTACATCAGAAGCTGGATGCCGAACGTGATCAGGAACATGAGATCCCGGTACTTCGTCGTCAGCGAGGAGAGGATGAGGCCCATACCAAGCCCCAGGCCTGCCATGATCGTCACTACGATCGGTGTCACGACCAAAATACCCAGCGGGTCGGGGTTGACATGGTTCCCCCTCGACACGAAGTACAACAGAATGGCGATGAACAGCAGGTACTGGATACCGAACTTGACCAGTCCGGATAAGACCTTCGAGATAGGCATCACCAGCCGCGGGAAGTACACTTTGCCGAAAATGTTGGCATTCGTGGTGAAGGTGTTACTTGTAGCGGTCAGCGTTTCCGAGAAGTAGTTCCACATGGTGATGCCCGCCATGTAAAATATCGTCTGCGGCATGCCGTCGGTGGATATCTGGGCGATATTGCCGAAGACAATCGTGAATGTGACCGTGGTGAGGAGCGGTTGGATGAAGAACCACAACGGACCCAGGATCGTTTGCTTGTATACGGACACAATGTCGCGCCGGACAAACATCAACAGCAGGTAGCTGTGGCTCCATACTTCCCTGAGATCCAGCGAGAACAGCCTCGTGCGAGGTTCGATCTCGAGATCCCAGTCATCCTTCTCCGGAATCATCTCCCTATCCGTGCTCATCTTGGTTTGGTATGTTGGGGCGGCAGTACCTGACTTTGCTGCGGGTCCATGTAAGAACGCGATTCGGAAACGGCTATTGCCTTTGGGGCTAAGGTCTGCCTAACAGCGCTCGCCGGCACAAAATAATACCGGGAAAATTGCCGTCAAAGCCCCTGAGTCGTCAGGTTACCTTGAAACACCTAACTTCCGTGTACCGGTCCCGAAAAACCTGCCACAGCCATGTCGAACCGCTTTTCATCCCTCGACGTCTTCCGAGGTGCCACCGTGGCCTTGATGATCCTGGTGAACAACCCTGGCAGCTGGGCGCATATCTATCCCCCGCTGGCCCATGCCCCGTGGCACGGGGCCACACCCACTGATCTTGTCTTCCCCTTCTTCCTCTTCGCCGTTGGCAACGCGATGGCCTTCGTGCTGCCCCGCTTCGAGGGCTCCCCGGCGTCCGCCTTCTGGGGCAAGGTCGGATATCGGGCATTCCTGATCTTCTCCATCGGGCTGCTGCTCAACTGGTTCCCGTTCGTTCGCTACGATGCGGATGGCGTGCTGGTCGCCAAGACCTTCGACAGGCTTCGCCTTCTCGGCGTGCTTCAACGCATCGCCCTCTGCTACTTCCTCGCCGCGGCCGCCATACGCCTGCTTGGTGACAGGGGCGCCGCCTATGCATCCGTGGCCACGCTCCTCGGCTACTGGGGCCTGTGCCTGGCCCTGGGTAGCCCTGGCGACCCCTACAGCCTGGAGGGCTGGTTCGGCACCTCGTTTGACAAGTCCCTCCTCGGCGAGGACCACCTCTACCGCGGGGAAGGTGTCCCCTTCGACCCCGAAGGCCTCATGAGCACCCTCCCGGCTGCCGTTCAGGTCGTGATCGGCTACCTGGTCGGACGGTACATCGTACGCAAGGGCCCACAGTGGGAGATGCTGGGCAACCTCTTCGCCTTCGCCCTGCTGCTGATCTTCGCCGGGTTCTGCTGGCACCTCGCCTTCCCCATCAACAAGAAGATCTGGACGAGCTCCTATGTCCTATACACGAGCGGACTGGCGATGGCCACCCTGGGATTCACCATCTGGCTGATCGAGTTCCAGGGCAAGGCCGGTGCCTGGTGCCGCTTCTTCCATGTCTTCGGCAGAAACCCCCTTTTCATCTTCGTCCTGAGTGGCGTGGTGGCCAAATGCTATGCACTTTTCCGGATCGCCGATACCACTTCCGAGGGCAAGCCCGTGATCCGCGGACTCGGCGCCTGGATGTACGAACACCTCTTCGCGCCGGCCTTCGGCCCCATAAACGGATCCCTGCTCTATGCAGTAGCCCATATCACCGTCTTCTGGGCCGTCTGCCACTGGCTCGACAGAAAGAAGATATACATACGCGTCTGACAATCTCCGGTCAGCCGTTGACAGAAAACCCGCTACATACCAAGGCCATGCGCTTTCAGATCATGCACGACCACGCGGAAGGCTGGGACAGGGTCCGCCTACATGACGCCCTTACCGGCTGCAACGCTGATATCATCCCCTCGGCCGGCGCCATCCTTAACGCCTTCTCCATCCCTACGCCCGACGGCGAATGCAATGTCATCGAGGGCTTCCGGGACGCCGCCGACTGGCGGGAACGAGTCACAAAGGGGTTCCACAGCGCCAAACTCTCCCCTTTCGTATGCCGCCTCCGCAACTCCTCCTACGATTGGAACGGAAGGCGCCACACCATAAGCAAGTTCCTCCTAAACGGTACGGCCATCCACGGACTGCTCTACGACGCCCCCTACCACATCATCGAGAAGGCCGTGCATGCCGACTACGCGGAACTCGAACTCAAATACGCCTACAAAGGCGATGCCGAAGGCTTTCCCTTCCCCTATGACTGTCTCATTCGCTACCGACTCGAGCCCGGGAATACCCTACTCGTCTCACCGTCATCCACAACCGGAGCATCAAGACGATACCCATGTCGGATGGCTGGCACCCATACTTCACGCTCGGAGGCGTCATCGACAATCTGACCCTGCAGTTCCACGCGTCTCAGATGCTCGAATACGACGAAGCCATCCTCCCCTCGGGCCG
>RGVM01000720.1 GCA_010027295.1 Chitinophagia bacterium | reverse complement strand
GAAGTTACGCTGGAACCTGTCGAGTGTCCTTTCGGGCGCGCGCCGGAGGCTTCGGTAGACGCTCCGAAGCACAGGCCTGACCGGCCATGGCTGACGGCCGAGCAGCGTCTCCGCGTCTCCGAGCGGACTGTCGGGGCGCAGGTCGCCGAAGGTCTGTACCGATCCCGGCGTCTCCGGGACCCAGTCGGCCGTGTTCACCACGGTGAAGCCCCTGCCCTCGGCGGTGATGTGCTCGTAATCGTAGGCGTAGTATGTGTTCCCGGGCTTGGGAGAGGCGCTGGCATAGGTCTTCATGACCAGGTCGGCAGGCAGCAGCCCGGCGACCCTCCGATAGTGCAGGTAGGAAGTCAGCAGGCATGCCAGCGCCCCACCCTGACTGTGTCCGAAGATGAGCACCTTTCGGGTACCGGCTTGTCGGCATAGTGAGTCCAGCCGCGGGACGATGTCCGGGGCGAGGTGTGCGAGCCCCAGCGTCCATCCCGCGTGTACGGCCGCCGCCGGGTCGGCCGACAGCCGGTACTCGAATTCGGTCGTATCATCGACCCTCAGTCTGCCTGATGCCGGCAGCATGGCCGCGAAGAAGTTCTCCAGCCAGCTTGCCTGCTGCTGTACGGTGCCCCTGAGGCTGATCACGGCCGTGCCATCGTCGCGCATCCACAACTCCCAGCGGTTGAGCAGTCCCCTCTCGGGGGATCTGTACAGCCGCGTGTACGTCCTGGACAGGCCGCGCCGGGAGGGGGATGCCGTGTCGCGGGCATGGGTGCTGCGGCTCACATCTACCAGATCGAGGTATTCCTTGGCATCGAACTGGCAGAAGCCAGCCTGGACCCAACAGGCGAAGAATATTGCGGCGAGCGTCCTCATGCTGCCTGGGAATGGCGTTCGTTGGAGACGCCGCGCCTCCGTTTCCTCCATTTCACGACCTCGAACCATAGCACCGAGGCCATTCCGATGCCCGTCGCCCGGCCCATCGCCGTCCAGCCGGGCCATTCGAAGCCGAAGAAGGTGCGGAAGGCTGGCACCGCCATGAGCGAGACGGTTAAAAGGAGTGTGAGCAGGATGATGCCTCCCAGCAGTCGGTTGCGGTATGCGAAAGTGTCCATGATGGAGAAGAAAAAGGACCTGTTTACGAGGGTCAGGAAGATATTCGCCGACACGAGGCATGTGAAGACCAGCGTCCGGGTCATGTCTTCCCCGAGCGAGTCCCACACGGCCAGCTGGTAGGTCGCCAGTGTACCTGCGGTGATGGTGAGGCCCTGCCACAGGCTCAGCGAAAGCTCTCCCCATGAAAGGAAGGTCTGTGTCATGCGTCTGGGCGGGAGGTCCATGCTGTAGGCCTCCATGGGTTCGTT
>RGVM01000719.1 GCA_010027295.1 Chitinophagia bacterium | reverse complement strand
CGCACCAACCACTGGGGCCGCATCAGCCTGCGCTTCGGCCCGGATGACTTCCGCCGCCGCAGCATTGATGGCCTCGGCGACGATTGGCCCATCGGCTATGACGACGTTGCGCCTTTCTACGACGAAGTGGACCGCCTCATCGGCGTCTTTGGCTCCAAGGAAAACCTGCGCAACGACCCCGATTCCATCTTCCTGCCCCCGCCTAAGCCCAGGCTCCACGAAATGCTCATCCAAAAAGGCAACAAACGCCTGGGCATCACCACCATCCCCTCGCGCCTGAGCATCCTCACCAAGAAAATCAACGACGACCGCGGCGTTTGCTTCTATTGCAACCAATGCGGCCGCTCCTGTACGGCTTATGCCGACTTCTCCTCCTCCTCCTGCCTATGCAACCCGGCGGAGAAGACCAAAAACCTCCATACGATCTACTACGCCATGGCCCGCGAAGTCCTGACCGATCCCCGCACCGGCCTCGCTACCGGCGTCTCCTACGTGGATACCCAGACGATGGAGGAAAAAACCGTGCGCGGCAAAATCGTCATCCTCGCCGCCAGCGCCTGCGAATCGGCCCGCCTCCTCCTCAACTCCAAATCTGCCCGCTTCCCCAACGGCCTGGCTAACTCCTCGGGCGTCGTGGGCAAGTACCTGCACGATTCCACCGGCGCATCCCGCGGTGGCCTGGTCCCCATGCTCCTCGACCGGCCCCGCTACAACGAAGATGGGGTAGGAGGTGCCCATATCTACTCGCCCTGGTGGCTCGACAACAAAAAACTGGACTTCCCCAGAGGCTACCACATCGAATATTGGGGCGGATTAGGCATGCCCGCCTACGGCTTTGGCTGGGACCTCGACGCCATGCGCGGCATCGTGCCCGACCGCGACGGCAAGACCCGCGAAGCAGGTGGCTACGGCGCGTCCCTCAAAGACGACTACCGCCGCTTCTACGGTGCCTTCATCGGCATGGCCGGCCGCGGTGAACCCGTCCCCCGCGAAGATAACTACTGCGAGATAGACCCCAATGTCGTGGACAAATACGGTATCCCCGTCCTCCGCTTCCACTACAAATGGTCGGACTACGAACGCCTCCAGGCCAAACACATGCACGAGACCTTCGAGGAAATTATCCGCGAAATGGGCGGTATCCCCCTCGGCGAAAAACCAGGCCCCGAACGGGACTACGGCCTCAACGCCCCAGGGGAAATCATCCACGAAGTAGGTACCATCCGCATGGGCAACGACCCCAACACGTCTGCCCTCAACAAGTGGCAGCAGGCCCACGACGTGAAAAACCTCTTCGTCACCGACGCCGCCCCCTTCGTGTCCCAGGGCGACAAAAACTGCACCTGGACCATCTTAGC
>RGVM01000718.1 GCA_010027295.1 Chitinophagia bacterium | reverse complement strand
CCAGTACGTGCCCGTATCCCGGAATATGTAATCCAGGTCGTAGGAGGTGCCTACGACGTTCTCGCGGAGGCTGTCCACGTGGCTAAGCAACCAGCGAAAGGAGGTTCCGCCGATGGATCGATTTTTAAAGATCACGTTTTCGAACCTCAATGGATCCTTGGAAGCGACCTTCCTTTTGTCGGGCCAGAAGCGCGCCATGAGACCGCAGCCCACGATGATCTTGTCGGAATAGGATGCGAAGCAGGAGGGGTTGGCGCCAAAGATTTTCAACGTCACGTCGAAACTGCCCTTTGTTGGGAAAACGCGTGCATAGGTCGGGCTGTTATCTCCAACACTGTCACCATCAACCGTCCAACGGTAGTTCAGTCCGGGCTTGGGATCGGCTTCGAAGCGAATGGTGTCACCGGTGGCAGGGAACCATTTATCGCGACGGAAGTAGGCCGTCGAGGGAAGCGTACACGGTGGATCGCAACGATTCCCCTGAAGCAGGGTGTTCCGGGCGGTAGTCAGGTTGTAGGTCATATTGTCGCCCTGTCCCTTCGTGAAACTGAAGGAACACCCATTGTTGTTCATGAAGTTCCCGACGAGGTCGGGAATGTCAGAGGACAGGCCGGACAACGTGTCCGTTGAGCAGGTATTGGGCCCGGGAGTGCAACTGAGGGCGGAGCGACTCATTGGGGGAGTGTCGCAGATGCCGTCCCCGTCGATGGAGCAGTTGTCATTCTTGCAATCGCGAAAACTGTAGATGTGCTTCAAGCCGAGGTAATGCCCCACATTGTGTGCAAGCACGCGTCCGAAACGGGTCACGGCGACTCCGTCGTGGAATTGTCCACCCGGCAGAAAAGTGCCGTAACCCAACTCCTCGGAACGGTCCCACACACCACACTGGAAGAAGGGGTCGATCTCGTTCTTGAGGCCCTCGACATACCAGATGTTGCAGTATAGACGGGTATCCCAGGAAACGAGGCTCTTCATCCTCTTGTCCTCGATGTCCTTGTCGTAGTCTGAAAGCTCGTGTCTTGTCCGTGTGATGCCGGTGGTGATGCCGCCTTTGGGATCGGTCTTGGCCAGGCAGAAGCTGATGCCGGTGTTGTACCCCGGGCCGAGTGGCTGGTACAGGCCTGTATGTGCGAAGGCGTCGTTCAGGTCCTTGATGGCGTCAATCACCTGCTGGTCGGTGATGCTGTCGGGGTTGCGGCTGACGATGTGGACCACTACGGGAATCCGCTGTGCCACCGCATCCGCGAAGATGAAAGCTGTACACGCAGCAAGGAGGAAAAGCCTCATGCGCCGGTAAAGGGGTTTTCAGTCAGGGTGCGACCTTGGGTATATTGCTAAGATATGGCAAACGGCAAACATCAGGCCATGATGTCCAGGCC
>RGVM01000717.1 GCA_010027295.1 Chitinophagia bacterium | reverse complement strand
GCGCCCAGGAGGGAGGCGTTCGCCCCGCTGGACTCGTTGCCGTGGATGCTGCAGCCGATCCAGACGACGGCGGGCATGGCATCCGTCCTGACAGAGGCCGAGGCAGAGGGCTGAGACAGCTTCAGGTGCTCCTGACGAAGGGCCTCGAGTCGGGCGTGGTTGGCCGGCGAAGTGATCGTGAGGACGACCTGGGGACGGCCCTCGTAGGTCGTGCCGATGTCAGCGAGGGTGACCCTGTCGGAGGCCTGGTCGATGGCCCGCATGTACTGCACGAGCCTGTCATGCGTCACATGCCATTCGCCGACCTTATGGCCGATGACTTTTTCAGGGGTGGGGATGGCGGGGTTGTAGGAGACCTCCCTGGGAAGGTAATAGCCCAGATCCTGTCCCTGGGACAGCAACGGGCAGATGGCGAGGATGGCAAGTAGACGTCTCATGGCAATTAGGATTGGGTATATTCAGACCAGGCGCATGCCCGGTGGGGGATGGCGATAGACGTAGTGCGACCGCGGGCTTAGATCGTGCGGGAGGTGTCGAAGGCCTCGAGTTCTTTCACGACATCGCTGAGGAAGGTCGCACCCAGGGCTCCGTCGATGATGCGGTGGTCGTAGCTCATGGAGACGAACATCATGTGGCGGATGCCGATGCTGTCGCCCTCCGGCGTCTCGATCACCACGGGCCGCTTGCGGATGGCGCCGGCGGCGAGGATGGCCACCTGCGGCTGGTTGATGATCGGCGTGCCCATGAGGCTTCCGAAGCTGCCCACGTTGGTGAAGGTGAAAGTGCCGCCCTGGGTGTCGTCTGGCTTCAGCCTGCCGTCGCGTGCTTCGCGGGCGAGGCGGTTCACCTGCCGGGTGAGTCCGATGATGTTGAGCTGGTCGGCCCCGCGGATGACGGGCACAATGAGGTTGCCGGAGGGCAGGGCCGTGGCCATGCCGATGTTGATGTCCCTGCGGATGAGGATCCTGTCGCCGTCGATGCTGGCGTTCAGCATCGGATGCTTGCGCAGGCACCTGACGATGGCCTCTATCAGGATGGGCGTGTACGTGATGCGTTCACCCTCTTTCTTCTCGAAATCTCCTTTGATGCGCTCTCGCCACTGCACGATGGGCGTGACGTCGGCTTCGGCGAAGGAGGTGACATGCGCGCTGGTGGCTTTGCTGCGCACCATGTGATCTGCTATGAGGCGTCGCATGCGGTCCATCTCCACGACCTCAATGTTTGCACCCGTTTGCAGGGCCGGGGTTTCGCGTCGGGGCTCCGGCGCCTTGGGTTGAGGGGCTGCGCTTGGGGTGGATGCCGTAGTGGCAGGGGCTGCTGCGGGGACCGTGTGGATCTGTGTCTGTTTCTGACTTACCTCCGATGGCGCAGGTGTCAGG
>RGVM01000716.1 GCA_010027295.1 Chitinophagia bacterium | reverse complement strand
TCGTCGCGACCGTCTCAGCCATCTACGGGCTCGGCACTCCCCAGGAGTACGTCGACCGGATGGTGCGCCTGCGTGTCGGTGAAGAGATCGAGCGAGATGCCCTGCTGCGCGCCTTCGTCTCGATCCAGTACCTGCGCAACGACATCGCCTTCACCAGGGGGACATTCCGAGTACGGGGGGACACGGTTGAGGTGTTCCCGGTTTACGAGGAGCATCCCGTGCGCATCGAGATGTTCGGGGACGAGATCGAGCGACTGATGACCCTTCACCCGGTCACCGGTGAGATTCTGACCCAGGACGACGAGATGTACGTCTTCCCGGCCAGCCACTACGTAGCCGGCCCGGAGCGCATGGAGCGCGCAATATCCGGCATCGAACTCGAGTTGGGCGATCGTCTAGCCGAGTTGGAGCGGCAGGGAAGTCTGCTGGAGGCACAGCGATTGCGGATGCGGACCACTTACGACATTGAGATGATGCGCCAAGTCGGCAGCTGCTCCGGAATCGAGAACTACTCGCGACATATCGACCAGCGAGACCCGGGAAGCCCGCCGAACTGCCTCCTGGACTACTTCCCCGAGGACTTCTTGCTGGTCATCGACGAGTCCCATGTCACTGTGCCGCAGATCGGAGCCATGTACGAGGGCGATGCCAGTCGCAAACGGACCCTGGTCGAGCACGGATTTCGGCTTCCCAGTGCCATGGACAATCGCCCGCTGCGCTGGGACGAGTTCTGCGAGCGAGTCGGGCAGACCGTCTATCTCTCTGCCACCCCCGGGCAGTACGAACTCGGAAAAGTCCAGGGCGAGATCGTCGAGCAGGTGATTCGCCCGACCGGGCTGGTGGATCCGCTGGTCGTCGTCAAACCGACTCAAGGGCAGATCGACGACTTGATGGACGAGGTCAAGCTCCGCGCCGAGCGCAATGAGCGCAGTCTGGTGACCACCCTGACCAAGCGCATGGCTGAGGATCTCACCGACTACCTGCTCGGGCATGGGATCAAGGTTCAGTACCTGCATTCCGAGGTTGACACGCTCCGTCGGGTCGAGCTGCTGCGAGAACTTCGCTTAGGGGTGTTCGACGTCCTCGTCGGCATCAACCTGCTCAGGGAAGGCCTCGATCTACCCGAGGTCTCCCTGGTGGCCATTCTCGATGCGGACAAGGAGGGCTTCCTGCGGTCTGAGACCTCACTCATCCAGACCATCGGCAGAGCCGCCCGGAACGTCTCCGGCGAGGTGCACATGTACGCCGATACCGTCACCGCATCGATGGCCCGCGCCATCGATGAGACGAACCGGCGCCGAGCCAAGCAACTTGCCTTCAATGCCGAGCACGGCATCGATCCCCAGCCGTTGCGCAAGAAGATCGCCGACATCACGGAC
>RGVM01000715.1 GCA_010027295.1 Chitinophagia bacterium | reverse complement strand
CAACCTGTCCGATGCGACCTGGCTCTATGGTGGATCCGAGGGCACCATCGTGGAGACAATCGTTCGCGGCCGCAATGGCAAGATGCCATCGCACAAGGACTTCCTCGGAGAGGCAAAGGTGCATCTCCTGACAGCGTATGTCTGGGGCTGGTCCAATCAGGCTGCTTCGAAACTTGCGGGGCAATAGGCGCGACGCGATATCCACCCACGCGAGGCAATCCACTTGAAGACCGTCGAGGCGGGAATGGCTGTTCCCGTCGTGGAGCAGGGGCTCTACGAGATCCGCAGGAAGATCTACCCGCGTGCCGTGACGGGGCAGTTCGCGACGGCACGGTGGGCGCTCGTCCTGATGACGCAGATCGTGTTCTATGGGCTCGCGTGGTTACCCTGGAATGGCCGCCAGGCCGTTCTGTTCGACCTCGCGGCGCGGAAGTTCTTCATCTTCGGGCTCGTGTTCTGGCCGCAGGATATTGTCTACCTCACGGTCATCCTGATTGTTTGTGCCTATTCGCTGTTCCTGTTCACCGCCGTCGCGGGCCGGCTCTGGTGCGGCTATGCCTGTCCCCAGACCGTCTACACCGAGCTTTTTCTCTGGATCGAACGCCGTATCGAGGGCGATCGGCTCGCCCGCATGAAACTCGACCAGGGCCCGCTGACACAGGAAGCATTCCGTGTGGATTGCTCTTGCCTTATGGACGGGCTTCACGTTCGTCGGATATTTCACGCCTATCCGGTCCCTTTGCGCCGAAGTCTTGGCTTTTTCCACCGGCCCCTGGGAAACCTTCTGGATGCTTTTCTATGGCTTTGCGACCTATGGGAATGCCGGCTGGATGCGGGAGCAGGTCTGCAAGTACATGTGCCCCTACGCGCGCTTTCAGGGAGTCATGTTCGACCCCGACACCCTGGTCATCACCTACGACCA
Source organism: Chitinophagia bacterium (assembly GCA_010027295.1). Lineage (GTDB taxonomy): Bacteria > Bacteroidota > Bacteroidia > Chitinophagales > Chitinophagaceae > Pollutibacter. The sequence goes on along the minus strand of RGVM01000715.1, from coordinate 458 downwards.
CAAGCGCGGCGAGCCCCGCGGCTCGAGATCTCGCGGGGCGGATCCTGCGTCGCAGGGCCTCGGATCCTGCGTCGATTGCGGGATCTGTGTCCAGGTCTGTCCCACCGGCATCGACATCCGTAACGGACTTCAGTACGAGTGCATCGGTTGCGCCGCGTGCATCGACGGGTGCAATCAGGTCATGGACCGCATGGGCTATCCGCGGGGCCTGATCCGGTATTCCACGGAGAACGCGCTCGCGCGGGGGTTGGATCGCGGGGCGACGTTGCGCCGCATATTGCGTCCCAGGGTCCTGCTTTACAGCGGAATTCTCGTGGCCGTTGCCTCGGCGGCACTGCTCACGCTGGCGCATCGCAGTCCGGTCAAGGTCGATGTCATGCGCGATCGGGTTCCCATGTCGGCCGACCGAGCAGATGGTCGCGTCGACAATGTGTACCGATTGCAGATCATGAACACGG
>RGVM01000714.1 GCA_010027295.1 Chitinophagia bacterium | reverse complement strand
GCCATGCAGTGGGTCATCGTGGATTATGTCAACGTGGTGGTGCATGTCTTCCTGCCCGAAGCGCGCCGCTTCTACCGGCTGGAGGAGATGTGGAGCGATGCTGGCTCCGAGGAGCATGTCGATGGCCCTGCGCCGGCGGTGACGGGCGAAGCCTCTGGATATAGGACCCCCAAGGCCCGAAACATCAAGCAGAGATAACTATGGCAACTGAAGATACTAGCAGGGGACCGAAGCCGTCCCGCCCCGGCCGACAGGTTCCGGGAGGCGACGAGGGGAGCCCCAGGAAGGGTCCCCGCTTCAACATTTACTGGGTATATGCACTGATCGTCGTGTCGCTGATAGGCTATGAGGTCATGCAGGGCGTCACCCCTGATGCCACTCAGATCACGGACCTGCAGTTCAAGCAGCAGATGCTCTCCCGCAACCACGTGGAGCGCATCGAGCCCGTACGGAACAAGGACCTTGTGAGGGTGTTCATCCGAAAGGATAGCCTGGCGCTACCCTATTACAAGGGACTGCTCAAGGAGCGGTGGGAGTTTGTCGCCTCCTCCAAGGGCCCGCACTTCCAGTTCCGCGTCTCCAAGGTGGAGGACTACCAGGAGTCGCTCGACGCGTACTTTCAGTCGCATCCCGGCGTGGCTCCGGTACCCGTCGACCCGGTCACCGACCCCGAGTTCTTCGGACCCCTCATCAACTTCCTCTTCCCGCTGCTCATGTTCGGCGTCCTCCTCGTGCTCATGATGCGCAAGATGGGCGGCGGTGCCGGCGGCGGCAGCGGTCCCGGAGGCATCTTCAACATCGGCAAGTCGAAGGCCCAGCTCTTCGAGAAGGGCACGCGCGTGAACATCACCTTCGCCGATGTGGCGGGCCTCGACGAGGCCAAGCAGGAGGTGATGGAGATCGTCGACTTCCTCAAGAACCCCAAGAAATACACGGCCCTCGGGGGCAAGATCCCGAAGGGTGCGCTGCTGGTGGGTCCTCCCGGGACGGGCAAGACCCTCCTGGCGAAGGCCATGGCCGGCGAGGCGCAGGTACCATTCTTCTCCATGTCAGGTTCCGACTTCGTGGAGCTGTTCGTGGGTGTCGGCGCCAGCCGCGTACGCGACCTCTTCAAGCAGGCCCGGGAGAAGGCACCCTGCATCATCTTCATCGACGAGATTGACGCCATCGGTCGTGCGCGCGGTAAGAACATGATGATGAGTAACGACGAACGCGAGAACACTCTCAACCAGCTGCTGGTAGAGATGGACGGCTTCGGAGGTGACAGCGGCATCATCATTCTGGCGGCTACGAACCGCCCCGACGTCCTCGACTCGGCCCTCCTCCGCCCCGGCCGCTTCGACCGGCAGATCAGCATCGACAGGCCCGACATGAAGGGCC
>RGVM01000713.1 GCA_010027295.1 Chitinophagia bacterium | reverse complement strand
CCCGCACCAGCTTTCGGATGGAACGTTGAGGATGATGGCCTTGACGACGTTGCTGCTGCAACCGCCCGAGGACCTTCCATCCATCCTCATCATCGACGAGCCCGAGCTGGGCCTGCATCCCCATGCCATCATCCAATTGGGTGCCATGCTGGCGTCTGCATCGACCGAGCGTCAGGTCATCGTCGCCACCCAATCCGTCCAGTTGCTCAATCAATTTGCACCGGCCGACGTGGTCGTGGTGGAGCAAACCAACGGGGTGACCCGCCTCAGGCGATTGGAGGAGCCGGGACTTAGGGAATGGCTTGCTGAATACTCCCTGGGAGAACTGTGGGAGAAGAACGTCATTGGAGGCCGCCCCGGATGACCCGCGTCAACATGGTCGTGGAAGGGCAGGCGGAGGAGAACTTCGTCCGGGAGTTCCTGAGCCGGCACCTTGCTGCCTTCGATGTTTTTGTCACCGCGAGGCTGGTGATGACGTCTGCGACCGGGCGGGGCGGCGTGACCAACTACCCACGCATCCACCACGACGTCTCGCGCTGGTGCCGGCAGGACCCCGGAGCGGTGGTGACGTCGTTCTTCGACCTTTACGCCTTGCCAACGGATTTCCCAGGGACCGACAGGGCCGCGAGGAAACTTGATGTCCATGACAAGGTGCTTGCCCTGGAGGAGTCGTTCGCAGCCAGCATCGCGATGAGGAACTTCATCCCGTACCTCCAGCCTTACGAATTCGAGGCCTTGATCCTGTCCGACCCGGGAAAGCTGGAGGTGTACTATCCATGCCATGCGGCGCGCATCCATGCCCTTGCCGAGGAGGTGGCGGGCTATCCCTCGCCGGAACACATCAACGAGGGCCGCGACACGGCCCCGTCGAAGCGCATCCTGAAGCACATACCCGGCTACAAGAAGAGCCTCGCGGGGACCTTGGTGGCGATGGAGATCGGCCTGCCCACCATCCGATCCCGATGCCGTCACTTTGATCGGTGGGTGACGACGTTGGAGGGGCTGGGCACCTCATGGACTGGTAAAGCCTAATCCCAAACTGGGGCCTGCCAGCCATCCAATGCCATCCCCTCTCCCCGAAGACGCATCGGCGAACCATCGTGATCCCCAAACATTGCCATCCGACACCTATGACGCACGACAAGCACCTACGAATCAGCTTGGTTGGGAAGGGAGCACAAAGCTTGCTGGCGAGCCTTGATGCCAAAACCGGCAGTTGAAGGGGGCTTCAGGGCGAGGAAATGGCCGTCCCATCAAGGCAAAGAGACCCTGTGGGATCCATCCGAGACCTCGCCCGGCGGGTGAGGTTAGAATGGTCCGGTTAGGGCAGTAGGCCGGGTGCCCCATAAGCATTAACCTTGATCTGCTTCATCTCCCCGTC
>RGVM01000712.1 GCA_010027295.1 Chitinophagia bacterium | reverse complement strand
TCAATAGGATGAACAGCACACGGATGATCTTATGGTTATGCAGCATGAGATTCTTTTTTGAATGACACCCCGAACCAGGTATGCAGGTGATACCTGACCGGGGCATATAGGTTCTTATTGTACGTACTTCGGATGAAGTCACTCCTTCACGAACTTCTTCACCGTCCTGCCACCCTGACCGTCCGTCAGCACCAGGTGGTACACACCCGGAGCCAATGCCGTGGCGCTGATATCCACCGTCTTCGTTCCTGAAGCAACGGCCGACTTCACCCACACTGCACTCCCGGTCGCGTTAAGAATTTGTAGTGTGTATGGATCTGAAGTAATCACGTTTACTGCTACCCGAAGATTATCCCGTACCGGGTTGGGGTACAGTGTAAGTCCCGCCGCGCCGGCATCCGTATCCGGCGTCACCACCACCGGTACTGCCGCCCTGCTGAACACGACCATGAATCGGTCGCCTGTAGTCAGGCTGTCGGCCGTCACCGTGAAGGAATGGTCCGTCTTGCCCTTGAGGCTGACCGGTACCGACCGGCCCGTGAAGCGGTCGACCAGCTCGGCACTGACAGCATCGGAGTCGGGGAAGTCTGACCCTTCCGCCTGCAGCCGGTATGGACTCGCCTGCAGGTTGCTCATCCTCAGATACAGGGTATCCTTTGACGTTACCATCGGGCGGTGCTCGAAGGTCAGGCTGCGCGCTTCGCGGCGGAAGAAGATGTTCTCGGCCTTGCCTTCCGGGTGGAAGACCGCCACTGCACCGTCGAGGTTATCCGTGCTGTCGCTCGAGATGGGCTGTTGCAGCGTGAGGCGCAGTCGTGCCTTGGGTCTCTCGGTCGTATTCCCCATCATGCCACTCGCACCGTTTGCATTCTTGCTCGATTCGCGGAAGACCAGTTCCGTCGGCACACCACTACTTGTAGCTTGCACGAAAAATGCCTGCCCGCTCTGGATCATCACATTGTGATCCGGATATCCGTTTCCGAGTTGACTGTACTCGTTGATGCTCAGGTCGAAGGACACATAGCGGCCCAAGCCCCGGCCCGTTCCGACACCAGGCTTCGCATCCCACATCCACAGCTTGCTGTTCAGGTTGGTGCGGTTGACCGTACCCGTAGTCGTGAAGGAGCGCGGGTCCACCGGCGAAGCGTAGGGATTGCCCACCAGGAAGTACTGGTTCGCGTAGGTGGCAGTGAAGCTCTTGGTATGGGTGCCCGTGATCAGGCTACCCGTGGCAGAGAGTGTGGTATTTTGTGCTGCCGTGGAGGAGCTGATCACACTCGCGCCGTTATTGTAAGGTCCGGCTGCGAACAGCGCATATCCATAGTTCGTGGTATTGTCGAACAGCAGGGTCGAGTTCGTGCTGGTCACATCCGCCCAGCCG
>RGVM01000711.1 GCA_010027295.1 Chitinophagia bacterium | reverse complement strand
ACAGTGTCGGATGCGGATCCGCAGACCAGTCCGGGGTCAGATCCACCTCGCCATCGAGGAACTGCAGACGCACGAGCACCGGGCTTCCGAACATCTGATCCGCACGAAGACGGTCGGCATCGACCCGGATCTCACGGGCCAGGACCTCGCGATCCCCTGCCCAGGGCTCGAACCTGACATGTCGGCGTGCCACGGCCAGCTTGGCCTCTGCCGGCGGCCCATGCCAGGCGATCTCGTCGTCATTGTCCTCCAGGCTGAGCCACTCAGGCTCGACATCCCAGGCCTCGTCGATATCGACAGTGATCGGGCGGTCGAGAAGGTTGCTGATCAGCAGTTCCACCCCGACCCACGGGTGAGCTCCTTCTGGGAGGATCAATCGGCGCTCGATCGCCAGTCGACCGTCATTGGCCCGGACCGTTCCTCCGTCGACGGAGAACTCCTGCTCCGGGGTCTGCTCCGGCCAATGTGCAAGGTCTGTTCCGAACCCGGAGCCCTCAGCTGACACGCGCGTTGCCCCCGTGCCGACCGGGTCAAGCCTGGTGAGCATGCGCAGGCCCTCGACCTCGTCGAGCAGGCTGACCGTCCCGTGGTTGTCGACCAGCGCAGTCAGGCGTTCGTTCCCGATAAGATGGATATGACGCCGAGTCCTGGGCTCCACCCTGGGGTCCCATTCGGTCCGGGGATCGGTTCGCGGGTCGGCCAGATACGTGAATGCAGGATCGACGGCATCCTGCTTCCAGTGACCGAACAGGCTCATGGGCCCTCCTTTGCGACTCAGCCGACGCGTATCAAATCTGGCAACGTTGCCGGATTCTTTCGAACAGCGAGGCGCGTGTCAACACGTCGATCAGGACGGGGGTGCTGCGCTGGAACCTCGGATCACCAGCTCCACGGGCAGTGTCGCCTCGTAGGGTCGACCCTGGGGGTGATCGAGTCGGTCAACGAGGGCCTCGGCAGCCACCCGCCCGAAGGTCTCAAGATCGCGCCTGATGACATCAATGGGCGGGTTGTACGAGGTGCACACGTCGAGGTCATCGCATGCGACGAGGGAAAGGTCCCGTGGGATGAGAAGCCCGTGGGAGTTCACGTACCTCAGTACTTCCATCAGCATCGGAGTGTGTGCGGCAATGACCGCGGTCGGTCGACGGGGGCTTGAGAGCACCCTGTCCACAAGGTCCTGGGCAACGCGCGGGCTGATGGACCCGGACTCGATCTCCACTGCCGTGAGCTCGACCTCCGCGGGCACCGGACATGACGTGAAGGCCTCCCGCCGGGCCCTCATGGCGTACTGCTGGTCGGTGACCCCGAGCAGGGCAATGCGCGCGTGGCCCAGCGACACCAGGTGGTGCACCGCTGCTTGGATTCCGTGCCGGTGGTCGCT
>RGVM01000072.1 GCA_010027295.1 Chitinophagia bacterium | reverse complement strand
CCTGGAGCTGATCGTGGTTGAAAAGGTGTCCGCCCTGTCGAGTGACAGGCTGGAGGCCCTTCTCATGTCAGTGATGTCGAAGGAATTCCGCTTCGTGGAGATTCTCGGTGGCGTGCTCGGTTTCCTGATCGGACTGCTGCAGGTGGCCATCAGCGTCATGGCAGGTTGAGGCGCAGGCATTTCATTATATTTCCGACACTTCGGGCTGCATGCTGAACAAACCGCAAGTTCGGCGGTTATTAGCCGTCTAACCTTGCATATGAACAGCTACATACACGTTTCCATCCTAGCATTTTCCCTCTTCACCGCGACGGCGACCGCACAGCCGCCGGGCGTCGGCGGCCGTTCCGGCGCCGGAATGCAGAACATGAACATGGGCCGCTTCTACGGCCGAATTCTCGACAAGACGACGGGGAAAGGCATCGATGCCGCTTCCGTGCAGATCCTGCAAAACCGTTTCGACACCGTCACAAAGAAAAGGAAGGAGGTGGTTGCCGGCGGACAGCTGACACGCTCCAATGGAGATTTCAGCATTGAAGGCCTTCCGATATCCGGTCAATACAAATTGAAGGTTACGGCGATAGGTTACACGGTATTCGAGCAAGCCGTGCGATTCGAGCTCTCCGGTGACATGAGCCAGATGATGAGCCGCATCGACCGGGACCTCGGTGATCTGAAGATGGAGATCGACAGCAAGCAGCTGGAAGAGGTCAAGGTGACGGGCTCGAAGCCATTCATGCAAATGGGTGTCGATCGAAGGATTTTCAACGTGGAGAAGAGCATCGTCTCGACCGGACAGACCGCGACGGAGCTGATGCGTAATATTCCGGGGGTTGACGTCGACATCGACGGCAACGTGAGCCTTCGGAATGCCGCGCCGACGATCTTCGTGGACGGTAGACCCACTACCCTGACCCTGGACCAGATACCCTCCGACGCCATCGCCAGTGTGGAGCTCATCACGAACCCTTCCGCGAAGTTCGATGCCTCGGGCGGCATGGCCGGCATCATCAACATAGTCCTCAAGAAGAACCGGAAGGCGGGTTACAACGGCAACATCCGTAGTGGCATCGACTCACGCGCGATGGTCAACCTCGGAGGCGACCTGAACGCCAAGCAGGAGAAGGTCAACATGTTCGTCAGCGGCATGTTCAACCAGCGCAAGTCCATATCCGAAGGCGTGTCAGACCGCACGGAGACCTACTCCTACCCGACGCTCAAATACAACCAGGTGAACGACTCCAGGAGCCTCGGCTTCTTCGCCTTCGGCAGGGCGGGATTCGACTACTTCATCAACAACCGGAACACCCTTACCGTATCGGCCAACTTCGTCCGGGGCAGGTTCGACAATGCCGACATGCTTGATATCCGCACGGATACTCTCTATAACACTTCCAGCCAGACGAGTTATTCAAAGCGCACGACAGACTTCGGCTCCAACTTCCTGAACGTCGGCCCGGCCATCGGCTACAAGAAGCTCTTCAAGAAACCGGGCATGGAGCTGACCGCCGACCTCAACTACAACTACAGCAAGAACTGGAGTGACGGCAGCTTCAACACGCAGTACCTCGACGCGCTGACCAACGGGCCGAAGGGGAGACCCATCGAGCAGCGACAGGAGGGCCGTGGCAACAACTCCTTCTACACGGCACAGGTGGACTATACGAACCCGCTCACCGACAAGTCGAAGGTCGAGTTCGGCCTGCGCGCGGCCGTGCGCGACGTGAGGAGCGAGAACCTGAACTACATCTACAGTTTCACCGCGGCACAGTTCCTGCCCATCGCGCAGATAAACGCCAACTACCGGTACAACGACCAGGTGTATGCCGCCTACGGGACGTATTCGAACATCTTCCTGAAGAAGCTGACCTTCCAGGGAGGGCTTCGCGTGGAGAGCTCGCAATACAAGGGCACGCTGCTCACCAACAACTCGAGCTTCCAGAACTCGTTCCCCTTCAGCCTTTTCCCCAGCAGCTTCCTGACCTATCGGATCAGCGAGACGCAGGACATGCAGTTCAGCTACTCGAGGCGCGTCAACAGGCCCAACTTCTTCCAGCTGCTGCCTTTCGTCGACTACACCGACTCCCTCAACATCAGCCGCGGGAACCCCGGACTACTGCCCGAGTTCACCAACTCGATGGAGCTGGGCTACCAGAAGACCTTCAACAAGGGGCACAGCCTGCTGTTGACTGCCTATTTCAAGGGTAGCAACAACCTCATCACGCGCTACCAGGTGAAGGAGTCGAGTCCGCTCACCGGCCGCGACGTGATCATCAACACCTACGTGAACGCCAACAGCAGCCGTGCCTACGGCATCGAAGTGACATCCAAGAACCCCGTCGCCTCCTGGCTTGAGCTGACCACCAACCTGAACCTGTACAATTCCGCCATCAACGGCGGCAACCTGGGTCAGAACTTCAGCAGCGACCTCAACAGCTTCTTCGGCAAGATGAACGCCGCCATCAAGCTGCCGAACAACTGGAGCATCCAGCTGAGCGGCGACTACCGCAGTCGTTCCATCCTCCCGCAGGGCAACTCAGGCGGTGGCTGGAGCGGCGGCATGGGTGGAGGCGGAAGGAGCAGCCGCGGCGGTGGAGGCGGTGGTGGCTGGGGTGGCTTCGTCCAGACGACAGCCCAGGGCTATGTCAACCCCAACTACGGCGTCGACGTAGCCATCCGTCGCGACTTCCTCAAGGAGAAGCGCGGATCGCTCACCCTTAGCATGAACGACGTCTTCCGGACGCGGGTGTACAGCACCTATTCAGAATCCCCCTATTTCACCCAGGTCTTCAGTCGTCGGCGCGATTGGCAGGTGCTCCGCGTGAACTTCAGCTACCGGTTCGGCAAGTTCGATGTCTCGCTATTCAAGCGTCGGAACAACGGAAGCGGCATGGACGGCATGCAGGAGGGCATGGGCATGCAGCAGTAATAAGGAACTCTAATCGCAAAAAGGGGAGTGCGTTGTGAACGCACTCCCCTTTTTATCGCAGGTCCCGTCAAGAAACAGTTGTTCATCGTATGTTTTTCATGTTCCGGGTCATTTCCGCCATCGGTTCCCCGTAACGCTCACAAGCGTTCCCCCAAGGTGCCCACCACCGAATCCGCGAGGCACACGCCATCGGTTCCGCGTGGCATCCGCCGCAGGCGGAGAGCCACGCCTGCGAGCTCAAAGGCCGTCTTTTCATCTACCCTCTCAGCCCTTTTTCCATGAGAACCTGCCAGCCGTGGCACCCGAGACGGTGCCACGGGGATAACTTTTAGCCCCGATGGCATGTATCTGACGCAAAGGTCACGGCACGTTACACGTGTTCCGCGTGGGACAGAAAGAGGGTTCCGCGTGGCACCGCCATGGCCTTACTTGGCGAAACCGATATGTACCCCGTTACACTCACTTCGATTGCTCGAGGCACGTCAGTATGACAGATGAGCCTTAGGCATTCCCAGGCTACCGGGCTTCAGTCAACCCCCATCCCTTCTGCGACAATTTGAAGCAGACGCTCAAAGTCAATAGTGCCGAGTGTAAAATTTCTACGTTTTACTGGCACAAGCGCATGGATGGGTCCCTCTCCTTCCTGTCGGCTCCCTTCGACGACCAGCCAACGATGGCTGACACCGATGGCCTCGCAAAGGCTTATGTAACTTTCATTAACCTTCGATTGCAGTACCACTTCGACGAGACAGGCCAGCCGGGCATGGAAAATCATGTTGGTGAGGCCGGCGCCATGTGAGCCGACGATGACGCGCGCCCTGTGGAGCTTGGCGAGCTGGCTGGCAAAACCCTCCCGTTCCGGCAGCAGCACTTCGCAGGGGAAACGTGCGGAGATGTACTCAACCATGGCATCCTCGTTTAGTATGCGCCGATCGCCGGTAAGGCTACGAGACACGACGAGCACGGTCTCGGGTGCATCGGAAGATGTTGCGGAGGCCTCCCGGTAGAACTGCAGCAGACGGGGGTTGGGCAGTGTATAGGTCCCTTTGCGCAGGATGCGGATATTGGTCAGTCCATGGAAGGTTCCCCTGACAAGTGTTGACGGGTCGAACACCTGCACCCGGGTCTGCCAGTCGTTTCCGAAATGGTCGAGGAAACGCTGTAGAAAGGGCTTCATGCCGGGCACCAGGATGGGGAGGTCGGTATGGCTGAGCGCCCATTGAATGGATGGAAGGACTTCTACGATAAAGTGATAGTAGTTGTCGGACCAGATATGGGGGGGGATGAAAAATCGCGATTCCGAACCTACATCGTCTGCTTGGCGGAGGTATCTTCTTTTGGACAGGTATTCCCTCACCGAGAGGAACATGAGTCTGCCATTCCCCCTTGTATAGTTGACGGGCAGGGAGAAGGTTGTGTCGACATGGTGAACGCCATCAGGCCCGGCAAGGGTGGATAGGACATATCCCCCTTTCAAGAGTATCCCGCGGGAGGTATGAACATGGGGGGATGCGTCCTCCGCCCCGGTGCGCTCGATTTTTGCGTAACCCTCCCCACAGACGGTGGAGAAGAAACCGACCCGGAACCTCCGCCTGACGTTGTCGATGGATTTTTGGAGGAATACTGTCGGTTTCATGAAATCATATTGGGGGTTCGCCCATTCAGGAGGTCAGCGTGATACTGTATTATCAACCGAAATGCGACAACGGGAGAGTGCCCGAAGGTATGGATTCCGGTGAAGAGCACGATGCCTGTATTGATGGGGCAAGGACAGGTATTGCATGGCTACAGGCCTTTGATTTCACTTCCGTCCTTCGAGCATGGGTACGAACGAGAAGCTCTCGAACCGCTCTTCGTCGACGCCGCCGTCCTGACGTTTGGTGAGGCGCATCATGCGCTGGCTATCTGCCGATTCATTGACAGGTATGACCATCAGTCCGCCGGGGCGGAGTTGTTCGATGAGAAGGGGCGGCACTTCCGGGGCGGCGGCGGTGATGATGACCCTGTCGAATGGGGCGAAGGTGGGCAGCCCGCGAAAACCGTCACCAAAGAATAGCTGTAGGGAGGGGAAGCGTTTCAGGTAATCGAACCCTTTGTTGGCATCGTAGAGTTTGCGCTGCCGTTCGATGGTGTAGACCCTGGCCTTCATCTGGGCAAGGATACTGGCCTGGTACGCGCTACCGGTGCCAATTTCTAGGACTTTCTGGAAGGGTTCAACGCGGAGGAGTTCTGTCTGGTAGGCGACGGTGTAGGGCTGTGAGATGGTCTGCGACTCGCCGATGGGAAAGGCGCGATCTTCGTAGGCGACCCTGTCGAAGACCGAATCCAGGAAGAAGTGCCGGGGCACCGACAGGATGGCTTCGAGGACGCGTTCGTCGCGAATGCCCTTCTCCCTTATTTGGTCGACGAGTGCTCGACGCAGTCCCTTGTGGCGGTAGTTGTCTTCTGTCGGTCTCATGTTGCGTAGTGCAATTTGCCACATTTCGATGCAGTATTCCAAGAGGCCGGCGAATCCGTGGATCTTTTTTTGGGGACAGCCTGGTTGACGGGATAATTTGCCTGCAAACAGAACATATGGGAAACACCGGAAACTTTGTGAGGCCTATGTTGGCGGCCGTCTGTCTGATGGTGATAGCCGTGTCTTGCCGGCCCCGCGACCCCGAGATCGCGGAATCCGTCCGTTCGAAAGTGTCGTCGCTCGCCCAGGGCATAAGTGTGGAGGTCCGGCAGGGCATCGTGACGCTGACGGGCGAGGTGGGTGACAGTGCGCTGAGGGCATCCATAGAGGGGGCTTCGAAGGGTGTGCTTGGGGTTCGGTCGATTGTGAACGCCATCCGCGTCAGTCCGGCTGAGTCGGGACCTCTGACCAGGGAGACGCTCCGGGAGCGCATATTGGCATCCCTGGAGGCCAGGGGCATCCGGGATGTCAAAGTGGAGGTGGACTCGGCGTTGGTGGCGACCCTTTCAGGCTGGGTAGAGCTCTCAAGGGACACGCTCGCCGTGTTCGCTGCGCGCGAGGCGGGGGCCTCCAGGGTCATCGACAACATGAAGGTGGTGAAATGAGTGTGTGCCCATTTCGATCGTAAAGTCTGCAGGGGAGCCTGTCCAGCCGTGTCAGATGCCCAGGTCGGCCGTCATGGCGCGGATGGAGGCGTCAAGTTCGGCTTGGGCAGCGGGGAGGGCATCGAGGCTGTGCACCTCCTTCCTCACGCTGAAGTAGAACTTGATTTTGGGCTCGGTGCCTGAAGGGCGGGCGCTGACCTTACCGCCATCCTCGAGGACGAACTGCAGCACATTGCTCTTGGGCAGGGTGATGGGTTCGATACCACCAGTAAGCAGGTCTCGCGACTCGCGCTTTTCGTAGTCGAGCAGCCTGACGACGCGCACACCGTTGAGGCTTCGAGGAGGGTCGGCGCGGAAACGCTCCATCATGGCGGCTATCTGCTGCTGGCCGTCCATACCCTTCTTGGTGATGGACACGAGGTGTTCGCGGAAGAGGCCGTGGGCCAGGTAGAGTTCCTGCATTTTCTGGTACAAGCTGCGGCCCCTATCGCGCTCGTAGGCTGCCATCTCGCATAGCAGGGCGACGGCGCTGACGGCATCCTTGTCGCGCAGCCTGTCGCCTATCATCAGGCCGTAGGACTCCTCCCCTCCTATGACGTACTGTTCGACACCCTCCTTTTCGCGGATGAGTTCGGCAATCCACTTGAAACCCGTGAGTACATTGTAGCATTTGACGCCGTTGGCGGAGGCTATGCGGTCAATCATGTCTGTCGTGACGATGGTCTTTACGACCATGTCCGTAGGCCCGGCGATGCCTTTGGCTTTGCGGGCCTCGATGAGGTAGTTGAAGGCGAGGACGGCCGTCTGGTTGCCGTTGAGAAGTACCCATTCACCTTTGTCGTCCTTCACGCCGATACCCACGCGGTCGGCGTCGGGGTCGGTACCCAGTAGGATGTCGGCGTCGAGGGTACGGGCCATCTCGAGGCCGAGGCTCATGGCTTCCGATTCCTCGGGGTTGGGATAGACGACGGTGGGGAAGTCGCCGTCGGGTTGTGCCTGCCGATCTACGATATGGACGTTGCGGAAGCCGAAGCGGTTGAGCACTTCCGGAACGAGTTTGATACCCGTCCCGTGTATGGGGGTATAGACGATACAGAGGTCCTTCTGACGTTCGATGACATCGGGGTGTACGCTGAGGGAAGACACCATGTCGAGGTATGCCTCGTCAACATTCCTGCCGATAAGGGTGATACGGTCTTCGCCGCCGGCCCATTTGACATCATCTACGGAGGCGATGGCCTCGACCTCACGTATGACGTTCTTGTCGTGTGGCGGCACCAGCTGTCCCCCGTCGATCCAGTAGGCCTTGTAGCCATTGTATTCACGGGGGTTGTGGGAGGCCGTGCAGACGACGCCGCCCTGGCAGCCGAGGTGGCGTATGGCGAAGGAGAGTTCGGGCGTGGGACGAAGTTCCTCGAAGAGGTACACACGGATGCCGTTGGCTGCCATGACGCTGGCCGTGATCTCGGCGAAGGATCGGCTGTTGTTACGGGAGTCATGTGCGATGGCGACGCTCACCTGGCTGTCGGGGTAGCATTTCCTTAGATAATTGGCATAGCCCTGAGTGGCCATCCCGACCGTGTATCGGTTGATGCGGTTGGTACCAACGCCCATGATGCCCCGCAGGCCGCCAGTGCCGAACTCGAGGTTCCGGTAGAAGGCGTCTTCCAGGGCAGCGGGATCTTCCTGGGCGAGTCTGGCTATCTCTGCGCGGGTTTGGGCGTCGAAGCTGTCCGACTGCCAGGCCTGCACTCTGTCGAGGGTGGCTTTGTCCATCGTCTGTCGTGGTTTGGGGTTTTGTCGAGCCGTTCCGGTACCGGCCGGTTGGGGCGGGGATAAAAATAGGCATTGGGTAGGACATCTCACAGGGGCGGATGGCATATGCCTATGTTGGGTGGACATGTCTATTTTTGCCATTCGATCCTCCGAAACATGCGGACGGCCCTTCTTTCCACATCCATCCTCCTGTCAGCCATGTCGGCCCCTAGGGTTGTCGAAGCGCAGGGCCTCCTGTCCCGCCATGAAAGATCGGACGCGGAAGTCGTGAAATCGTCCTTACATGCTCCTGCGAACGACAGCCTGAAGGGTCGGCGGTGGCTGGTGGGTTCCCTGTCAGGAGGGTTCACGATGGGTAGTTTCCTGTTTCTGAACAAGGCCTGGTACGCCAACTATCGGCGCGAGGGATTCCATTTCTTCGATGACTGGGGGGAGTGGATGCAGACAGACAAGCTGGGGCACACGCTGAGCACGTATTCGGGCTGCAGAGTGGCGGGTGATCTCTGGCGCTGGTCGGGGCTCGACCGGAAGCGGGCGGCCTGGTTGGCGGCCGGGAGCAGCATGGCCTATATGTCGATGGTGGAGGTGCTCGACGGCTTCTCCGAGAAATGGGGTTTCAGTCCCGGCGACATGCTCTTCAACACCGCGGGTGCGGGCCTCTATCTCGGGCAGGAGCTTGGCTGGGGCGAACAGCGACTCATGGTGAAGCTGGGGTACCGGGGCATCCGCCACGACCCTTCATACCGTTCGCGCACGGATGCCCTCTTCGGCACCACGGGTGCGGAACGCTTCCTGAAGGACTACAATGCGCAGACCCTCTGGCTGAGCGGCAACCTCAGATCCTTCTTCCCGGGGAGCCGGCTGCCCGCCTGGCTGAACCTGGCCCTGGGGCACAATGCGCGGATGATGCTGGGAGGACGCGAAAACCGCTGGACGGACGCCTCCGGGGCGACGGTCGACCGACGGGATGTCGAGCGCTACAGACGGATCCTACTGTCCTTGGACGTGGACCTCACGAGGCTACCGGTCCGCGACAAGCGGCTGCGGACGATCCTCTCCCTATTCAACATCGTGAAGATACCCGCCCCTGCCATCGAGTGGGACACCCGTGGCAGGCTCAGGGCGCACGGCATCTATCTCTGAGCCTGCGTCAATGCAGATATGCGCCCAGGATGTCGTCGCCCTCCACTTCCACCACGACGTTCTCGCTGAGTGTGGTGGCGAGGCGGTGTCCGACGTAGTCGGGATGTATGGGGTATGTC
>RGVM01000710.1 GCA_010027295.1 Chitinophagia bacterium | reverse complement strand
AACGTGATGGGCAGGGTGAGCAACAATAGCAGCGGCTTGACGAAGGAATCGAGCAGCGAGAGCACGACGGCCGCCACGAGGGCCGTCACATAGTCGCGCACTTGCACACCGTCGATCCAGGCCGCCGCAAGGATCACGGCCAGCCAGGTGAAGAAGAGCCTCGTCAGGAAACGCATGGATGCACTTTGTCTGAAGGTACGGTTTTATCCCCCTTCCCTGCACCGGCCCGGGGTTCAGACGACGACCAGTTCGTAGAAGTCGTCGTCCGTCAGGTAGCGCGACGCCAGCTCGGTGAGCTGCGGACCGGTGATGCCACGTATCGTCTCGATGGTACGTTGGAAATACCCGGCGTCGAGTCCGTTGAGGACGAGGTTTTTCCAACGACCTATGATCTGGAAGGGTCCGTCTAAGTCGCCGAGCAGGGTGCCCATGAGGTAGTTGCGCACCATCTGCAGCTCCTCGTCGGGGATCTCCTCCTCGCGCAGCCGCCGCATCTCGTTGTAGACCTCGGTGATGGCGGCCTCGCAGACATCGCGCCCCGCCTCGGTACTGATCACCCAGGCCGAGTCGGCCACATGGCTCTGGAGGTAGCTATAGATGCCGTAGGTATAGCCCTTGTCCTCCCGGATGTTCTCCATCAGCCGCGACCCGAAGAAGCCGCCGAAGAGCGCGTTCAGCACCGAGGCGCCGGCATAGTCCGGGTGATGGCGGTTGGGGAAGGGCCGGGCCATGCGAATGGCACCCTGCACGCCGTCGGACTGGTTGACGATGCGGTGGTGCCGCTCCGGGGAAGGCTTGACCGGATGCGCGATGGCAGGCATGACGGTCCGGTTGAGGGGGAGGCTTCCGAAATGCCGGTTAAGCTGCGCCTCGATGTCCTTGGGCAGCATGCCCGCGACGAAGAGTGTCGCATGACCATGGAGATAGTGGCTGCCATAGAACTCGAGGAGGGAGGCCCTGTCGAGCGCGTCGTAGGATTCGTGGGTACTATACCTACCGTAGGGATGCTCGAAGCCGTACAGGTACTCGTCGATGAGCCGCGTCGCCACGAAGTCGCACTTGCGGAGGTTGACATCGAGCCGCTGCTTCATGTTCTGGCGGTAGATGTCGAGTTCGTGAGCGGGGAAGTCTGCCTCCGTGAGCAGCTCGCACATGACGGGCAGCAAGTCCGGCAGGTGCTTGGTGAGGCAGTGCAGCACGATGTCGGAGGTCTCGCTATGGCAGTTTCGGTTCAGATAGGCCCCGTGGTAGTCGAAATACTCGTTGATATCGTAGGCGGACCGGGAGGGGGTTCCGTTTTTCAGTAGGAAATTGACGGCCGGGGCGATGCCGTTGCGCTCCTCGTACCAGTTGCCGGCCCGGTACACAACATCGACCTGCAGGACCTCC
>RGVM01000709.1 GCA_010027295.1 Chitinophagia bacterium | reverse complement strand
AGCTTGACCTCCTTGACCTCGACCTTGCCCCGGTTCTTGGACACCGTATCCAGGATGAAGGAGCCGAGTACGAGCAGCAGTGCGATGCTGACGGTGATCAGGATGGCCCGTCCGAGCCGCTTGTTGTAGTTGCGGCGGAGCTCATAAGCGCCGTATTCCTTGTTACGCCCGTCGAAGACGAGGTCCAGGAAGTCGGCACTCAGGATCTTGTTGACATCCATGTCTTTGTTTTTTTCTTTAGATGCTTCCCTGATGGGGATTCCACAAACGTGGGCCCTCTACTTGATGCCTGCGGCCGCTTCTGTGATCTTTACGAGCTCGTACTCCTGGGGGGCGACGTCGACCATGGCGTATCGCTTGATCTCGCAAATCGTCATCTCGTCGAGGATGTCGACCGTGTTCTTGTACGTCGCGTCGGGGGTAGGCTTCAGGATCACGACCAGGTCTTCCGGGTTCGTGGTCTTCTTCTTCGTCAGGATCTGTTCCCGGATCCCTTTGAAGTTGGAGGCCTGCAGTTTGGTCGGGTCGAGACCCTCGTAGTAATAGATCTGGTCCTGCTTGCCCAGGATGATGGTGAAGGCGCCTGATTCCTTGACCTTGTTCTGCTCCTCGGGCTTCTGCACGTCCTTGGGCATGAAAAGGTTCATGGCGGTGGGCTGGGCCATCGTCGTGGTGAAGATGAAGAAGGTGATGAGCAGGAAGCCGAGGTCCACCATCGGGGTCATGTCGACCCTTGTGGAGAGTTTCTTGGCCTTCTTGACGCCCGGTCCCTTCTTGTGGCCCTGGTCGCCACCGCCGGTATCCATACTTGCCATAATCTCTGTTTTTTCTTGTCAGGATGGGGTGGTCACTTGGCCGGCTCGCCGCTGATCTGCTTCTGCCGGGTCTCGTACAGCGGGGTACCCAGGGGGGCGTCCTCCGGTGCCGTGATGAGCAGGAACTTGTTCTGGTCGTTGAGCTTGAAGGCGCTGAGGATGTTCTTGAAGGCGGGGTACTTGGTGTCGTTGTCGGCCTTGATCAGGAGGTTGAGTTTCCTTCCGGAATAGGCCACCAGTGCGTCGCGCACCCAGTAGTTGAGTTCCCCGCCGGTCGAGTCGGCGCAGGGGATGCCCGGCTGCGAGACCTTCTTCATCGCCTCGGGGTCGAGCTGCAGCAGCCCTTTCAGCTGGCTGAAGGGCACGCCCACGCTGGGGGCGTCGATGAACGCCTTCATCTCCGCGGGGGTGAGGCCCAGGTTGCGGGTCGTGTTGAGGTTCTCAATGAGGATCTGCTTGAACTGTGCGTTGTCCATCGATACGAACACCCGCGCATTCTTGTCGACCGTGACCATGAAGGCATCCTTCTCCGGCACGGCGATGGACGAGACGGACCCCGGGGTCTTGACCTCCACGGCATCCTC
>RGVM01000708.1 GCA_010027295.1 Chitinophagia bacterium | reverse complement strand
GGGCTCGGCAGGTAGCGCACGACGCAGTCGAGCATCGTCTGCACGCCCTTGTTCTTGAAGGAGGAGCCGCAGAGCATCGGCACGATGGTCATGTCGATGGTTGCCTTGCGGATGGCCTCGTGGATCTCACCCTCGGTGATGGTCTCGGGATCCTCGAAGAACTTCTCCATGAGCTTGTCGTCGTATTCGGCGACCGCCTCGATGAGCTGCGCCCTCCAGTAGTCGACGTCCTCGCGCATGTCGTCGGGAATGGCCACGATCTCGTAGGTCATGCCCTGCGTCGAGTCGTTCCAGATGATGCCCTTCATCGACACCAGGTCCACGATGCCGCGGAAGTTGTCCTCCGCGCCGATGGGCAGCTGAAGGGGTACCGACTTGGCACCTAGCATCTCGCGCACCTGCTTGACGACGTTCAGGAAGTCGGCACCGGCCCTGTCCATCTTGTTGACGAATCCGAGCCGGGGCACCTTGTAGCGGTTGGCCTGACGCCAGACGGTCTCAGATTGCGGCTCCACGCCGTCCACGGCCGAGAACAGCGCCACCAGGCCGTCGAGTACGCGCATGGAGCGCTCCACCTCCACGGTGAAGTCCACGTGGCCGGGCGTGTCGATGATGTTGAATTTGTACTTCTTGGTGTCGGAGGTCGCCTGCCCCTGGGCCGTGGGGAAGTTCCAGTAGCAGGTCACGGCAGCCGAGGTGATCGTGATGCCGCGCTCCTTCTCCTGCTCCATCCAGTCGGTGGTGGCGGCCCCGTCGTGGACCTCACCGATCTTGTGGGACATCCCGGTGTAGTAGAGGATGCGCTCCGTCGTCGTGGTCTTGCCGGCGTCGATGTGCGCCGCAATCCCGAAGTTCCTTTGAAATCTCAGATCAGCCATGACTGTTCGGTATTGATGTTGTCATTGTTTCCTGGTCGCATCCGACCCACCATGCCAAAACGAGGGGCGGATTATGCAATTGAATGATAACGAATGTGTTATGGCGCTGGGGCATAAAACATCGTTTTTCAGGCCGCAAAGGTATGCATAAAAAACGATACCCGTGAAAAAAGGGGGCTCTTCCTTCGTCAGAAAATGAAAGAGCCGGGCGGTTGCCCGGCTCAAGTATTTCTTGTCCAGAAAAATCAGACGCGGAAGTGGGCAAAAGCCTTGTTGGCTTCGGCCATGCGGTGCGTGTCCTCCTTCTTCTTGAAGGCACCGCCCTCGCCCTTGCTGGCGGCGACGATCTCGTTGGCGAGCTTGTCTGCCATGCTGCGACCATTGCGCTCACGCGCAAAACGTATCAGCCACTTGATGCTGAGGGAGGTCTTGCGGTCGGCACGTACCTCGGTGGGTATCTGGAAGGTGGCGCCACCGATGCGGCGGCTGCGGACCTCGACACCGGGCGTCACGTTGGCCAGCGCCTTGCG
>RGVM01000707.1 GCA_010027295.1 Chitinophagia bacterium | reverse complement strand
CCCATCATCGTAGCCATGTAGAACTGAGGCACCGGGCCGGATGTCACCATCAGGAGGTTGGAGACGAAAAGGACCGGTATGGAAAAGAAAAGGCCGGCAGAGATTTGCCGGCCTCGGTTAGGAAGATTGATTTGGGTGACCTATTCGATCAGGATCCTTCGCACGTAGTAGTCGTTGCCGTGGTTGATGCGCAGCATGTACACGCCGGGCGGCACATCCCTGAGGCTGATGGTCTCGTTGAACTCGCCGCTGAATCGGTCGTAGGTCCTGCGGTACACCTGCTGTCCGGACACGTTGAGGATGCTGATGTTCAGGTCCTCCCGGCCGGTAACGCGGAACCTGAGGATGAATGCGCCCTGGTTTGGGTTGGGTGCCAGCACCAGTCCGATCCTGGCGGGGTCGACGTTGTTGATGGCTGTCAACACGACGTTGAGCTCGTTTGACACACCCACGCAGCCGAGGTCGTCGGTGACGGCCACACGGTACAGGCCGTTCACGTTAGCCGTGTACTGTTGGTTGTTGGCACCGGGGATCTCCGCCCCGTTCAGCCTCCATTGGTTGTTGACGGTGGAGGAACTGGTTAGGACGTTACCGTTCTGCGAGATTGTCGGTATGACATTGTTTGGCGCCGTGAGGGTGACGCGTGGACTGGGACAGCCTATGAGCGGACTTACCTTCATATCGTAGTAGAAGTAGTAGAAATTGTTGGGGTCGCTGGGCGCTGTGACACCATTCCCGGTGATAGCAAAGGCGTCGCTGCCTCCGTTAAGTCGCTGGGGGTAGGGGCCCGGTAGCGGGATGGAGTTGTTACGGTACACGTTGGCTCCGTCAGTGGCCTGCATGATGAGGATGTGGTTGCCCGGCTCCACCACGCCGAAGTTGAGGTTGTAGACCAGTCCCTGGTCGGTGGCGCTGTTCTCCGTCAGGGCGCCTCCCTGCGCAACGGGGCGGCTGTTGGTGACGGGGAACTTCTGGCTTCCGCGGTTGTAGTAGGAGTACTGGCCTTGTGCGTTTGGCTCCTGCGCCAGGTCGCCGAAGATGATGTTGATGTTGCCGGGGTTGGCGGTGTACATTCGGACTGACTCGAGCAGCATGGGAACGGTGTTGGAAAAGCGGACGAAGTTGCCGTTGAACTCGTTGTAACCGCCGCTCGGGAAGACCATCTTGTTGGCGGGTCCCACCTTGCCGGTGAACTCGTTTCGGGAGACGTAGTATTTCTTGTCGGCCGTGATGTTGGACGTTGTCACAAGGGAACCCGAGGTGGAGAGGGCGAACGGCACCAGGGATGTCGGAGACGAGAACCAGGTCAGTTTATCATCGCCCGTCGCGCCGGGGATCGTGCCTTTCATGATGACCTCCTGACCTGTCTCTTATACACATCT
>RGVM01000706.1 GCA_010027295.1 Chitinophagia bacterium | reverse complement strand
GCGTCGCTTACCCAGTAACCGTATTTTCGTCTGTCGGGATGGTTCACTATGCCCGCGATGTGTCCGCTCTGGGCAAGGACGAAGCGTCCATCACCTTTCGCGCGCGAGAGGCCCTTGAAGGAGGCCCGCCACGGGGCGATGTGATCCTTTTCGCACGCAACGACATAATGCGGCGTATCGATGTCGCCCAGACCGATGCGAAGATCGCCGAGAGGGAAGCGATCGAGCGCCAGATCATTGTCCCGGTAGAGGTGGGTCAGATACTCGCGCGCCATTCTTTCGGGAAGGCGCGTCGAGTCCTCGTTCCAGAACAGTAGATCGAACTTTGGCGGGGGCTCCCCTAGCAGGTAGGCCTTCACCGCCGGGCCGTAGACGAGATCATTCGGCCGGAGATAGCTGAACGTCCGCGCCATGATGCGCTGGTCGAGATATCCCTTTCGATGAGCTTCCAGGAGGATCCCGCTGACGAAACTTTCGTCGATGAAGACCTTCAGGGGGCCTGGGTCCTCAAAATCCGTCAAGGCGGTGAAAAACGTCGCCGATCGGATCGGTGAGGGAGTTCCGCTTCGGCCCATCCAGGCGAGGGCGATAGCGAGCGAGGTTCCTCCGATGCAGTACCCTACAATATTGCAGCCCGCCCCATTGCAGAATTCGTCCACCTTCTCCGCGGCCTTCAGGATGCCCTCGAAAACATAGGTGTCCATGCCCCAGTCCCGCATCTCCTCTCTCGGATTGCGCCAGCTGACCATGTAGACGGTGAAACCCTGGGAGGTGAGCCATCTCACCATTGAGGTCCTGGGCTGAAGATCGAGGATGTAGAACTTGTTGATCCACGGGGGGATGAACAGGAGAGGTCGAGAGTAAACCTTTTCGGTCGTCGCCTCGTAGCGGATCAATTCGAAGAGGTCCGTGCGGTGCACGACGTATCCCTCTGAAACGGCGAGGCTCTCGCCGACACGAAAGGCTTCCGGATCAGACAAGGTTACAAGGAGATCGCCGCCGGAGCGTTCAAGGTCCTTCACCATGTTTTCCAGGCCTTCGACCAAGGAGGCTCCATTGGTCTCCACCGCCTTCCGGATGGCGACGGGATTAGATGCAAGGAAGTTGGATGGTGAGAACATGTCGACGAGTTGTCGGGTGAAGAAATTCACCTGTTCGGACTGCCTGGGATCGTCAGCGTCTTCTGCGCCTTCAGCGACGCTCTCAATATAGGCGCTCATGATCTGGTATTGACGCTTGAGGTAATAGAAAAACGGGTGACGCTCCCAGTCTTCGTCGCGGAAACGTGCATCCGTCTCCGGTTCGGTGCTGGTCTCCCGGCCCCCGGTCAGCATGACCCGCGTCAGCTCCGAGTAGAGTGAGGCGGTGTTCTGCCAGAACTGCATCTGGGCGGAGAGGGTCTTCATGGG
>RGVM01000705.1 GCA_010027295.1 Chitinophagia bacterium | reverse complement strand
GAGGTTGCTGAGGCCGACCCTGTCGGGGTCCGTCACGCCGAGATGCCCAACCCCCGCTGCAGCGAGGTATTGCATGACGGGACATCCGAGTCCCCCCGCGCCGACCACGAGCACGCGTGCCCCTCGCAGCCTCTCCTGCGCGTAGGGGCCGAAGCCCTTCAGGGCCAGTTGCCGGCGGAAGCGTTCGTATGTCCTGCTGTCTTCCATCGTCATCCTCCGGAGAAGGGCGGCAGCAGTGCCACGCTGGACCCACTGCCGATGGCGACATCCCCCGTCACGATGCCTCTGTCGACGGCAATGGCGAACCGCGCTTCCTTCAGTCCCGGGTGTAGGAGGAAGAGCCGCTCCCGAAGGGATGTCGTGTCGGTCACGCCCTCGAGTCTCAGGGTGTCCGTGCCCGTGATGTCCTGCAGTTGTCCGAAGACGAGGATTTCGGTCATGCGTCCGCGTTAGGCCCCGGTGAGGAGCAGTTTGTAGCAGGCCAGTGCCAGCACGCCCGCCAGGGTGTACTTGAGCGTGTTCTGTCCGTATCGGAACGCGCCCGTCCAGGCACCCAGCAGGCCGCCGGTGAAGGCCACGGCGACGGGGATGAGCATCTCCTGTCCGAAGGCCACGCCCTTGGTGAGCTGTCCGCCCAGCCCGGCCAGCGAATTTACGAAGATGAAGAGCGCGCTGACGGCGGCGGTCTGCCGCTGGTCGGTCCATCTGAGCATCAGGAGTACGGGCGACAGCAGGATGCCCCCGCCTATGCCGATCAGTCCCGACAGGAAGCCGATGCCGGCTCCGATGAGCAGCGACCATCCCGTCAGGGCCGGCCTCATCTCCTCTTTTGCCGGGTTGGGCAGGAAGAGGAGACGGGCCACAGGCACGAGCAGCAGTAGGCCCAGCATCCGCTTGTAGAGGACCGCGTCGACGCTGAGCATTCCACCCAGGAAGGACAGTGGTACGGATGCGAGGGCGAAGGGCAGGAATATCCTTCGGTTGAAATGTCCGGCCCGGTGGAACTGGAGGAAGGCCGTGACCGAGACGAACAGGTTCAGCAGCAGGGCCGTAGGGCGCATGGTCTCCGGGGCCGTCCCGAACAGCGCCATCAGGGCGAGGTAGCCGCTGGCGCCCCCATGGCCCACGTTGGCGTACAGGAAGGCGACCGTGAGGAGCAGGATGAGGAAGAGCAGGTTCGTGTCCATGCGGCATTATTCGGGGAGCAGATCCGCCCATATGCGGCTGCCCGGTTCGAGGGAGGTGATCGCCTCGGGCACCACGGCGAGGGCGTTGGCGCGGGCGAAGGAACGGAGCCGGTACGATTCCTGCCCGTCGAGCAGCCTGACCCTGCCGTCCGCGACTTCCGCCTTGAGGAAATGGGTGAGGCCTGCCGGCTTGCGGTAGGCGTCTGCGAGTTCGACCTCCAC
>RGVM01000704.1 GCA_010027295.1 Chitinophagia bacterium | reverse complement strand
CTTGGAAGCCTGAAGTTGCCCTCGCCCGGGGAGGGTGAGGGCTTGCGGCATGGCCTCCCGTGGATCCTGCACGCACACCTCGAGGCCTTGAAACACGGCGATGGCGTCATGCCGGTTGGAACTCCCAAGGAGCAACAGGATCAACGGACGGCCGCCATCCAGCGTTTGCTCATTGAAGCCTTCTTCGGCGGCCGTGTGTTGTTCCTGTTGGACGGTCTCGACGAGGTGACCACCGTGGGAAGTGAAGGGCGCGCCGTTCTTCACCGCGGCCTGCGACAACTGGTGAACTGGACGCCTCCCGGCGGCATGGGCGATGCGCCCAACCGCGTCGTGCTCACCTGTCGCGAATGGACGTGGTTCCAAGGCTGGGAAATCAAGAAGTGGAAGGAGGACCTCGGCGGACATCTTGCCACGCTTCAGGGCTTCTCGAAGGCCGATCGACTCGCCTTCCTCAAGGCATGGTTCCACCGGTCCCCGGACAAGGCGGGCGACGTGGCGCGACATCTCGAAGACCCCATGCGCGACGTCGGGGGCCGGCTGTCGCGGATGGCCTCGGTGCCCTTGAACCTCACCATGATTGCGTGGTTGGTGGAGCAACGGGCCGACGACGTGCCGCTTCCTCCCAACCGCGCCGCCATCTACGAGCAAGTGGTCCATGCCATCCTTTGGGAGATCGACTTGCGCAAGGAGCTCGGTCCCCAAGGCAAGAAAACCTTGCTCCAGCTCGTTGGGCCCGACGAGACCGCCCGCATTGACTTTGTCTGCACCCTCGCAGGGTTGGCATTCGACAAACTTGGGCAACAGGATGAGCCGGTGTGGACCGAAGCGGAGCTGCTCGGCCCCATCAGCAGTTGCCTTGCAAGGGCGGGTGGCGAACCCGAACGGACGGGCGACTACAGGTCCGCTGCCCAAGACGTGTTGAACACCATGCAGTGTCGCTCCGGCATTCTCCGCTGCGACACGGACGGATCCATCGACGAACGCACCTACCGCTTCGTCCACCGCAGCTTCCTTGAGTACTTCGTCGCGCTGCACTTGGTCCGGCCAAACCAAGGGCTCGGCATGGGCTTCGCGCGCAAGGCTCGCGACTTCATGCAAGGTCGGTCCGCCATCCGCAGCAAGGACGCCAAGGGGTCGAATCCGACCCAGCTTCGGGAGCGCACCTGGGAACCGCTCCGGCTTGCGGCGGGCCATCATGCCGTGCCGGTGACCCAGCAGTGCGCGTTGGTGTCGAGCACGGGCGTACGGGAAAAGGACCGTCTTTGGGAATTCGTCGAGGGGCTTTACTCGGGTTCAAGCACCGTGGCCTACGACACATGGCTCGCCGGCGAACTCGCCGTGGAGGCGCAACTAAAACCCAGCGAAGTCCCCGACAACCTGCGGCAGGCGTTGATCCAGGTGATGCAGTC
>RGVM01000703.1 GCA_010027295.1 Chitinophagia bacterium | reverse complement strand
CCACCGACCAAGTTACTCGCTTTGAGGCCACCGCTGAAATCGTGATGACTGCTGGCCCAAAAGGGTCGAACGTTAATTCCTTCGATGCCCGTGATGTCATCAAGAATCTTGCGGATCGGATTATTCGACCAGACCCTCGAAGCAGGTAATGGTGGCCATCCTCGTTCGTCCTGACCTTTAATTGGGCGACTTTATAAATGCGAGGAGGAACCGATCCGTTTTTCCTCTGATCGCGGGATTGAACACGCTCACGTTTCGTCGGTCCGAGGTGTCGATGTCTTCCGAAGCCTCCAGAATGAAACCTGCCCGCGTAACCTCTTCGAGGACAACCGCCTTTTCGATGCGGTGAAATCTGACCACATCCGATAGTCCATGCCCTTCGAGCGCGGCGTGGTCGGAAATCACCAGGCGCCCACCGGGTTTCAGCAGTCGATGGAAGTTGGCGTTCATCTTGGCCCGATTGATGTAGCCAATAGGCGTGTCGTGATAGACTTGAGCCATGACGATGAGGTCGTAGCTGGCGTCTGGCTTGTCGATGGCGTCGAATTCCGTTGTCACGAAGTCGATGTTCGGACGCTGAATTCGTTCTTTGAGACGATCCGGATCGATGCCTGGAAGCTGATCAATCCAGTTGGGTGAGTTATGGATGTCCACATGGCCGCTTTCGCCTACGAGCGAGGAGAGGATCATCGCCATGTATCCGCCACCTGATCCAACATCCAGAACGACGGCTCCAGGCGACACCTTTGATAATTCAAGCAGCCTGACTGCCTCACGATTCTGATCGCGCATTCGGGCCGCAGCGTCCCGGTCCGGAGCGGAAAGCGCGGCCTGAATGTCGGCTGGCTGAGGATAGCTTGTTTCCTGCGCGTCCGCCGCCAAGGGGAGGAGGGCGATCCATGCGGGAGCCAAGTATCGCGTCAGTTTTCTCATGGTGCGCCAAGGATCCAATTAAACGGACGAATGTCTGCTCGAGCCCAAAGTCCGGCGTGAGAGTAGGGATCCTCGGCGAAGAATGACTGAGCTGTCGTAAGGTCGTCAGCCTCGACGATGATCAGCGAGCCGACGGGCGTCGTTCCGTCTTCCGACATCATGGGCCCTGCGGCCCGCACTTTCGTCCCATGGCGAGATATCCAGTCCAGATGAGCCGGGCGCGTCGTTCGCCGGATCTCGACACCCTGCGGCCCGTCCAGACCGTACATGACGAAAAGCGGCATCAGTGCTCCTCCTTGAATGGACGATTCAGGAGGCGATCGATGGCTTCATCGACCGACAGCTCTCCGTGAATCAATAACTCGACGGTTTGGCATATCGGCATCTCGACGCGAAGTCGTCGGGCGAGAGCCATCACCGTGGGGGCTGTGTGGACGCCTTCGGTCACGCTTACTCTTTCAGCCAGAATGGACGATG
>RGVM01000702.1 GCA_010027295.1 Chitinophagia bacterium | reverse complement strand
GGGCCGGCTGGTTATACATGGGGACGGCCTGTGGTGGCGCGTCCTCGCATTGCAGAGAACCACGCCGAAGTGTCGAGTGCGGCAGCAGAGATTTATGCAGCCGGGACGGCCGTCATGGATCTTCTGGGGTTATCGTACGTTGCATCTGAAGCCGGTGTGGAGTTTCCGGCGGTCATTACCCTCCAGGTCGACAATGCCGCATGTCAGGCGTTTGCTTCGTCACGAAGATTTTATGGTCGCAGTAGACTTCGACATGTGGATGCTCGGCAGCACTGGGTGCAGTGTCTTCGCGACTCCGAGCTTGTACGGACGGTGCATGTGCCTACTGGCGAGAACCTGGCCGACTTCTTCACTAAGCCTCTGGCCTTGGTTCCGTTTCTGTCGATGCGTGCGCGCATGATGCATTTTCGACGAATGCCGGTGGGGAGTACCTGAGATTTGTGTTTGGGTCGTGCACTTCGCTCTCGCCCAACCCACTCAGACTGTGAGGCGAAGGGTACTTTAGGTACTTGAGACGTGCTTCGGGGTTGGATGCACATGGGGCAGGAGGGTCAGTTTTGGGGCACCATTCACGTCCGCAGAGTTGCACCTTTTCCGGCATTGTGCAAGTTCTTGCAACAGTCACATCCGCCAGGGTCAGTTTTGTGCAAGTTCTTGCAACAGTCACATCCGCCAGGGTCAGTTTTGTGCGAGTTCTTGCAACAGACTTTTCTTTTACGGAAGACAGAAAACCGGGAGAGACTGGACAATCTCGTCTTCCTTTCCGATAGTGACGAGCGCTGCTAAGGCCGTGGCAGCTACGCACAGCCTTAGGCACAATCGCCACTGCCCGTGGTGACGCAGGCAACTCGAGTTGCTGCATCATCCACATCGGCCCTTTCGTTCTGAGGTCCATACGCGGCCCCGATCCAGGCACTGTCGGCACGGAGCCCTAGCCTGGTCGTCGGGGAGAGGTGGTGACTACGAGCTGCCTAAGCCCGTGAAGTCACCATCATCACCTTCGTGATCAGCACCATCAGCGTCGTCAAGTACGTCGCTGTGTCCCTCGTTTCCGTCGGCTTGTGGCTCGACGGCTTTCTCGGATGAATTATCAACGAGGTCCTGGCGCCTAAGATCTTGCCTTCCCACGAGAGGCGGGCGAAGGCTTTTACGACCGAGGCCTTTGGGTTCCCGGTGATCAGTCCGCTCAGGACTATAGGGGTGTCCGACCTCCTCAGGGTCGACCTTCCTTCGGTGTGGGCGATGTCGGTACTCCATCGCCTGCGGTCTTGGGCCAGGGGGGTGGACGTTTGTCGGCGATGCCGGACTTTCCGCAGCGGTCGCCGATGGGCGCTCCGCAGACTGTGTATTCGGCCGCGGCGTCGCCACAGTCCTCTTTGCAGGAGGTGGCCCGGCTGCAGGAGCAGATGC
>RGVM01000701.1 GCA_010027295.1 Chitinophagia bacterium | reverse complement strand
AACGCGGGCTTCGCCCACGCGAAGACGACGTTGACGTACACCGACCTCGCCCTGGTCGGCAATTACACCGAGTACAGCGATGATGCCTGCACCAGCGCGATTCATTCGAGCGACCATCGTTGAACCGCATTCCTCCCTGCGGGTATGGGTAGAAGTAGTCGTCGATGTGGATGCCATCGACATCGTATCGACGCAGCACGTCCAGGATGGCGGCCATCGCCCGGGCGCGGGTTTCCGGTAGTGCGGGATCGCACCAAACGAGCGTGCCGTATTTTTTCGTTAGTTCGCTGGCACTGCGGGTGATGTGATCGGCGCTCGCAGTTGACCTGGCATTTGAAAGAGCCCGGAACGGGTTGAACCAGGCGTGCACCTCGATGCCGCGTCGGTGCGCCTCGCGAATGGTGAACTCAAGGGGATCGTAGCCCGGTGAGCGACCCATCGTGCCGCTGAGCCAGGTTGTCCAGGGCTCGGCACCCGAGGCATAAACGGCATCGCATTGCGGGCGCACCTGGAAAATCAGGGCATTCATGTTGAGTGCCGACATCTTGTCGAGAATCGCGAGCATTTCCTCCTGCTGGGCCGGAGCGCTGAGGCCGCTGGCGCTGGGCCAGTCGATATTGTAAATTACCGCCGCCCAGGCACCGCGGAACTCGCGCGGCAATGGAGGCGCCTTCTCCGTGCCGGGATGATAATACTGGGCATGCAGCAACCCTGTCAGCAAGAGGAGCACAAACGTCCGCATCCTTTTCAGCATTCGCGTCGCTTGAGTCAGGGGGGCAGACATGGCGTTGATACGCAAGAAATGGATGCGGGTGCATCCTGATCCGTCATCCGTTCAGCTTGTGCAGTGCTTTGGGCAGGAACATCCCGTCCTTGCGAATCAGCTTGCCATCGAAATAGATTTCACCGCCCCCGGTGTCCTTGCGCTGGATGGAGACCATGTCCCAGTGGACCTGTGAGCGGTTGCCGTTGTCGGCATCCTCGTAGGCCTGTCCCGGAGTGAAGTGAAAGGACCCGCAGATTTTCTCATCGAACAGGATGTCCCGCATCGCATGGCGGATGTGCGGATGAAAGCCGAGGGCGAACTCGCCAATGTAGCGCGCCCCTTCGTCGGAATCGAGGATGTTGTTCAATTCCTTGGTTTTCGCCCCCGCTTCCGCCTTGATGATTTTTCCCTGGGAAAAGGTCAGCTTGATCCCGTCAAAAGGAATGCCCTGGTAAATGGTGGGGGCGTTGTAGGTGATGTAGCCCTCGGCCGAATTCCTGACCGGCGAAGTGAAGACCTCGCCGTCGGGAATGTTGTAATTGCCTCCGCTCGTCAGCGCCGGGATGTCTTTGATCGAAAATTTCAAGTCGGTGCCCGGACCGGTGATGTGAACATCATTGGTCTTGTTCATCAGTTTTTTCAAT
>RGVM01000071.1 GCA_010027295.1 Chitinophagia bacterium | reverse complement strand
GGCCGTCAGCCTCATGAAGATCGCCAACGACATCCGGATGCTGTCGTCCGGACCCCGCAGCGGCATCGGCGAGATCTTCATCCCCGACAACGAACCCGGCTCCTCCATCATGCCCGGAAAAGTGAACCCCACACAGTGCGAGGCCCTCACCATGGTGGCGGCACAGGTGCTGGGCAATGACGTGGCCATCAATATAGGAGGTGCCACGGGACACTTCGAACTCAACGTCTTCAAGCCCGTCATGATCCGGAACTTCCTGCACAGCGCCCGCCTAATCGGCGACGCCTGCGTGAGCTTCAACGACAAGTGCGCCACAGGCATAGCACCCATCGAAGCCAACATACGGAAGCATGTGGACAGTTCGCTCATGCTCGTAACGGCACTGAATACGCGCATTGGCTACTACAAGGCGGCCGAGATAGCACAAAAGGCACACAAAGAGGGTACAACGCTCAAGGAGATGGCCGTACGCCTCGGTTACGTGACCCCAGAGCAGTTCGATGCATGGGTCGTGCCCGGGGAGATGGTCGGAAGGATCTGAGAGAAAAAATATTTTTCCCGCTTACGAATTGAATGACAGCCCCTTGGGCTGTCATTCGTTTTCCGGGCTACAGGAAGGCATACTAACACCGCCCTTAGGCCGTTTTCTATGTATCCGTACCAAACGAAAACATCGATGCGAGTACCCCTTGAAAACTGGAGGAACGCCGAGGGACCGGCGGCCGGCAGGCCAGAGTCCCCGACGACCGACGCCAACGGAAAGCCGGATGCCGAAGAGTTGTGCAAGACCCTAATCAGACGTCAGGTGGAGATCTGGCAGATCGACACCGACCTGCAGGAGGTCCTGTACCGCAAAGCGGGCCGGGACAGAAGAAACTGAACACTTGGTTTTTTGGTTTTCTGTTGGTTTGAATCGGAATATCCCGCCTTTGTGCGGGATATTTTTTTGGCAGGTAGCGAAGCTTGGATTCGGAATAGACTGCTATCAGGATGCGGATATCGACATCGGTCCGCATGCCCTGTCCGTCGGTAGCGGCCTACGGGGATCAGCCCAGGTCTATCTCGGTGTTGTCTCCGATGTTGAGGGTGCGCGTCTCACCCTTGATGGAGGTGTCGCTGCCGATGAGGGAGTCGTGCAGCACGACGTCGTACAGTTTGGAGAAGGAGCCGATGATCGAGTCCCTCACAATGGAGGAAAGGATCTGGCTGCCCTCGCCCACGGCTACGTGCGGACCGATGATGGAATTGCGCACCGTACATCCCGGGGCGATGCTCACGGGAGGGATGATGATGGAGTTCTCCATGCAGTGAACCTCGGAGATGCCGCCTCCGAACTTCTTGAGGAGGATGGCGTTGCTGGCCAATAGGCTTTCCTTCCGACCGCAGTCGAACCAGTTGCCGACGCGGAAGGAGGTAAAGCGTGCACCCTGTCCGATCATACACTCCAGTGCATCGGTGAGGCTGTATTCATCGTTCGTCATGACTCCGGCCTGCAGGTTGGCATCCAGACAGCGGAAGAGCAGTTCGGTCTCACGGATCCGGTAGAGTCCCACCAGGGCCATGTTCGACTTGGGGATCTGCGGCTTCTCCACGACCCTCGTGATGCGGCCCTCCTCGTCTAGCTCTGCCACGCCGAAGTTGCGGGGATCGTCCACCTTCTTGACGCCGAGGACCGACCCGTCAACGGCCAGCAGCTGCCCCACGTCGAACTCGCAAATGGTGTCGCCTAGCATGATGAGGACTTCGTCGTTATCCACCAGGTCGCGTGTGAGGTGGATGGCATGTCCCAGTCCCTGCCGGTCCGTCTGATGGACGTAGCGCACATTCAGGTCGGGATGGTGGAGCTGCACATAGTCCTGTATCTTCTCGCCCATGTACCCTACCACAAGGATGAACTCCTGCACGCCACCATCCCTCAGCTGGTCGATGATAATGCTGAGGATGGTCCTGCCCGCCAGGGGAATCAGGGCCTTGGGCTGGGTGTAAGTGTGCGGCCTGAGCTTGGTCCCCGCGCCTGCGACTGGGATGATGGCTTTCATGCGGCTACGTGCAATGGAGACGTGAAAGTAGCGAAAAACATCTGCTCGAATGGCTCATTCGGGTATATTGGCCATCCGAGCGGATATCCGTTGTGCCCCAATCCTGCTTTGTCGGATGGCGGGCGGGGGGTACTTTTGCGCCAAACATGGGAATATGCAAAGGGATGTGGCCGTCTTCGGTCTGATCGGCAAGGAGTTGGAACGACAGCGCAACGGCATCGAACTCATCGCCTCGGAGAACTTCGCCTCCCTGCAGGTGATCCAGGCCACAGGCTCCGTTCCCACGAACAAGTATGCAGAGGGCTACCCCGGACGGCGATACTACGGCGGCTGCGAGGTGGTCGACGAGATAGAGACCCTCGCCATCGAACGCCTCAAGGCCGTATTCCGTGCCTCCTGGGCCAACGTGCAGCCCCATAGCGGTGCGCAGGCCAATGCGGCGGTCTTCCTGGCATGCCTGAAGCCGGGCGACACCATCCTGGGCCTCGACCTCAGCATGGGCGGGCACCTCACCCACGGCAGCCCCGCCAACTTCACCGGAAAATACTACCGTGCCCTCCACTACGGCGTCGAGCGCGAGACAGGGCTGGTGGACTACGCCCAGCTCGAGCGCATCGCCCGCGAGGAGAAGCCCAGGATGATCATCTGCGGCGCCTCCGCCTACAGCCGCGACTGGGACTATGCCCGCATCCGCGCCGTGGCCGACGAAGTCGGCGCCCTCGTGCTAGCGGACATCGCCCACCCGGCCGGCCTCATCGCCAAAGGCCTCCTGAACGACCCACTGGAGCACTGCCACATCGTGACATCCACCACCCACAAGACCCTGCGCGGGCCTAGGGGTGGCGTCATTATGCTGCGGCACGACTTCGAGAACCCCTTCGGTATCAAAGACCCTAAGGGCAATATCCGTCCCATGAGCGCCCTGCTCGATCTGGCCGTCTTCCCTGGCATGCAGGGAGGACCCCTCATGCACGTCATCGCCGCCAAAGCGGTAGCCTTCGGTGAAATCCTCTCCGACGATTTCACCGCCTACCAGCATCAGGTGCGCCGCAACGCAAAGGCCATGGCTGCCGCCTTCGTGTCCCGAGGCTACCACCTGATCAGCGGAGGAACAGACAACCACCTCATGCTCATCGACCTCCGCAACAAGGGCATCAGCGGCAAAAAGGCCCAGGAGACACTCGACAAGGCGCATATCACCCTCAACAAGAACTCCGTACCCTTCGATGACAAGAGCCCCTTCGTCACCTCCGGCATCCGCATCGGTGTACCCGCTGTCACCACCCGCGGCCTCCTGGAAGCCGACATGGAGACCATCGCGTCTCTCATTGACAGGGTCATCCTCAGTCCCGACGACGAGGCCCTCATATCTGATGTACGCTCCCAGGTGAAGTCCCTGATGGCCGGCTTCCCGCTGTACCCGGAGTTGGGGTGATCAGGTCCGTGTGCCCTCATCGGCCTACGCCATCCGGCCCCTGCCTTCCATCTCCAAGGTGGCCTGATGGCTCCCGTCAATTTACAATATGCGACCGGGATAGTTTCTCCAATTGCATTCTTGGAGCAATCCTTGACATAAGGATTCCATACGGAATTCAGATCAGTGATGTGAGGGTATCTCAGGCCTAGTCAGTCTCTCAGGAATTCAGCCCGACATGCAACGCATGAGCGATCCCAGTCAGGCGAGCGGAAGGTTTCTTTGTCCTGACCCCCTCAGATGTACACCCCCGTGGGGGAGCCCTTGAACCCCTTCAACCCCGAGGGCACTCCCTCATAGACAAGCCTGCCGCCGCCCTCGCCCGCCTCGGGGCCCAGTTCGACCACCCAGTCCGCACAGCGGATGACGTCGAGGTTGTGCTCGATGACGACGACGGAATGGCCATTGTCGATCAGGGCGTTCATGGAGGCCAGCAGCTTGCCGATATCGTGGAAGTGCAGGCCCGTCGTGGGCTCGTCGAAGATGAATAGGATGCGCTCCTGCGACCGGCCGCGGGAGAGGAAGGACGCCAGCTTGACGCGCTGCGCCTCGCCGCCCGAGAGGGTGTCGCTCGACTGGCCTAGGCTCACGTAGCCCAGACCCACATCCTGTAGCGGCTGCAGCTTTCGGGCTATGTCCGACTCCGCGCGGAAGAAGGCGATGGCGTCGTCCACGGTCATCGAGAGTACGTCGTGGATGTTTCGCCCCTCGTAGGTTACCTCGAGCACATCCTCCCGGAAGCGCCGGCCTCGGCATGACTCGCAGGTGAGGTGCACGTCGGCAAGGAACTGCATCTCGACGACCTGCTCGCCCTCGCCCTTGCAGGTGTCGCAGCGGCCGCCGTCGACGTTGAAGGAGAAATGCCGCGGCTGGTAGCCGCGCATGCGGCTGAGAGGCTGCCTCGAAAAGAGGTCGCGCACCTCGTCCCAGGCCTTCACATAGGTGACGGGATTGCTGCGCGACGACTTCCCGATGGGGTTCTGGTCCACCATCTCGACCTGCGCGAAGGTGTCCAGGTCGCCGCTGATGCGGCGGTGCAGGCCTATCGACTCGGCCACGCCGGTCTTGAGCTTCTGCAGGGCCGGCTGCAGCACCTGCCTCACCAGCGTCGTCTTGCCGCTGCCGCTGACGCCGCAGACGACGCAGAGCACTCCGAGCGGGATACGCACGTCGAGGTCGCGCAAGTTATGCTGGCGGGCGCCCTCCACGAGGATGGAGCGCTTCCATGCCCTGGGCTTTTCGGGGGCTTCGATCCGAAGGTCACCCCGGAGATATCGGGCCGTCAGGCTGGTGGGGTGGCGCAGGATGGCATCGTGGCTACCTTCCGCGACCACTTGGCCGCCCTGGTGGCTGGCCAGCGGACCCATGTCGATGATATGGTCGGCCTCGCGCATCATCTGCTCATCGTGTTCTACGACGACGACCGTGTTGTCGAGATCCCTAAGCTCCTTGAGGACGCCGATGAGGCGGTGCGTATCGCGCGGGTGGAGACCGATGGAGGGCTCGTCGAGGATGTACAAGGAGTTGGTGAGGTTGCTGCCGAGGCTGCGTGTGAGCTGGATGCGCTGGCTCTCCCCGCCCGAGAGGCTATTGGCGAGACGGTTCAGGGTCAGATAGCCGAGCCCGACCTCCAGCAGGGTGCGCAGGCGCTGTCGGACCTCCAATAGAATCCGTCGCGCGACCTTCTCCTCGTGGGGCGTCAGGACGAGTTTCCCGAACCATTCCGAAAGGTCGGCCACCGGCATCTCACAGAGCTCTCCAATGCTCAGGCCACCCACCTTGACGTAGAGCGCTTCGGGACGGAGCCGCTGTCCCATACAGTCGGGACAGGTCGTCCGGCCTCTGTATCTCGACAGCAGCACTCGGTACTGCACCTTGTACAGGTTCTGCTCCACCTCTCTGAAGAAATCGTCGATACCCGCCAGGTGGCTATCGCCCTTCCAAAGCAATGAGTGCTGCCCAGATGTGAGTTCGCAGACGGGCTTGTGCACGGGGAAGCCGGAATGCTTCGCGCCGCGTATGAACTGCTCTCGCCACTGCCCGAGCTTCTCACCCTTCCAGGGAGCCACGGCGCCCTCGTACACGCTAAGCCGGTCGTCAGGTATCACCAGCGCAGGGTCGATGCCCAGGACCTGGGAGAAGCCCTCGCAGCGGGGGCAGGCGCCGAAGGGATTGTTGAACGAGAAGAGGTTGGGCACGGGCTCCTCGAAGCGCATGCCGTCGAGTTCGAAGCGGTCGGAGAAGCGCTGGAGCCCCTTGTCTTCCACCTCGAGGGCGAGCTCGCCCTCGCCCTCGTAGAAGGCGGTGGCGACGGAGTCGGCGATGCGGTGCCTGTCGTCCTCGTCGAAGGCCCTTGTCACAAAGCGGTCCACCAGCACCCAGGTGCCGTCCGTCGGCTTCCACTTGGGCGCCTCCTGCAGCTCCTCTATCCGGGAGAGCGAGGCCTTCGAGGTGTCGTATAGTCGCGAGAACCCCTTCTGCATGAGGATGCCAAGCTCCTCCTTCGCATCCCGTCCGCGACCGGTGCGGAAAGGCGTGAGCAGCAGCACCTTCGAACCCTCCGGCAGTCCCGAGATCGCATCGACCACATCGGCCACCTCGTGCTTGCGCACTTCGCGCCCCGAGACGGGCGATATGGTACGGCCGATGCGGGCGTAGAGCAGTCGCAGGTAGTCATAGGCCTCCGTCATGCTGCCTACCGTGGAGCGCGGCGTCCGGGTCACCACCTTCTGCTGTATGGCGATGGCCGGGCACAGGCCCTGGATGTGGTCCACGTCGGGCTTGTCCATGCGGGTCAGGAACTGGCGGGCGTAGGCGCTAAGGCTTTCCGCGTACCTTCTCTGCCCCTCTGCGTATAAAGTGTCGATCGTCAGCGAGGACTTTCCCGAGCCGGATACTCCGGTAACTACGATGAGATTTCCCCTTGGGAAACTTACGCTCACATCGCGGAGGTTGTGGACCCTTGCGCGGTGCACTGTGATGTCGGCGCGGGTCGCCGTCGGGGGAAGCTGTGCGCCCTTACGCTTTGTGGTGGCTGATTTCGGCATATCCAGGATTCTAAGACTTGATGCGTAAAGTTACGCGAAACGCCTCGCGTGTTTGTACGATGGCCTGAAACCCGCCATGGGACTGCATTACAGCAAACATGACACAGACGGGTTGCAGCGTGAAAAATTTCTCATGAAAAAAAAGCAAGTCTTGTATTAACATTTATTTTCGTCCTCCGTCGAACACGAAACATCCACCTGGAAGGTCACCGATTCAGCCTCTCAGGAATGGCCGGGAACGACGGCAAACCAATATCCAAACCAAAAACCTCTGCTGTCATGCGCACTCTCGCGAACCTCACCGACCAACAGCTGGTCCATCTTTTCATGGACGGCGACTCCGACGCCCTCGAGACCATCTTCAACCGTCACCGAGAGAAGATCTTCACTTCCATCGTACTCCTGGTTAAGGACAAACCCCTGGCGGAGGACATCTTCCAAGATGTATTCATTCGCGTGATCGATACGCTGCGCAGCGGACGCTACACCGAGGAGGGCAAGTTCCTGCCCTGGGCGATGCGGATCGCACACAACCTCTGCGTGGACCATTTCCGGAAGGCGAAGCGTACGCCCACCGTACGTGGCGGCGAGGATACCGATATCTTCGATGTGATCACTATCCCCGAGGACGGGGTCGACAAGAAGGTCATGCAGCGCCAGAGCCACGAGCGGATCCGCAGGATGCTGGACATGCTCCCCGCAGAGCAGCGCGAGGTGATCGTACTGCGCCACTATGCCGAGCTCAGCTTCAAGGAGATAGCCTCCATGACCAACTGCAGCATCAACACGGCGCTGGGTCGCATGCGCTACGGGCTTATCAACCTCAGGAAGATGATGAACGAGCGGAACATTTCGCTCTGAAGTGCCTGTCACCCGGACGGTGCGGGGGCTCATATGCCGAGCAGGTCTCGGAACACCCTCCGGCCGTCCGTGTTCCCCAATACGGGACTGCAGGCCCTCTCCGGATGGGGCATCATGCCGAACACATTGCCAGCCTCGTTTCGGATGCCGGCGATGCCAGCAGCAGAACCATTGGGGTTGGAGGCAGGGGACGCAAGCCCCTCCGTATCGCAGTACCGGTAGATGACCTGACCATTCCGCTCGATAGCTTCCAGCGTATCCGCATCGGCATGGTACCTGCCCTCGCCATGTGCGATCGGTATCCGATGGACCTGTCCGTCACGGCCTTTGACTTGCACGTTGCGACAGATGAATTGCATCCCGGCGTTACGGAGCAGTACACCCGGCAGTAGGCCGGCCTCGCAGAGGATCTGAAAGCCGTTGCAGACGCCGAGAACGCGGCCACCACGGGCGGCGAAGCCGATGACGCTCTGCATCATAGGACTGAAGCGGGCGATGGCCCCGCATCGGAGATAGTCGCCGTAGGAGAACCCGCCGGGGAGTACGATGCAGTCTTCCGTTCCGAACCCGTCGATGTCGCGGTCCTTGTGCCATAGCATGCGGACCTCCTGTCCGAGCTCCGCCGACAGGGCGTCACGCATGTCCCGGTCGCAGTTGGAACCGGGAAAGACCACCACACCGAATTTCATCGTGGATTTTTTTGATGAGCCCCAAAGGTACGGGGCTGCAGGATGGCCGCCAAGCAACCAGGCTGTCAACGACTCGCATGTGCGAGTACCACCGCTCCAATGCAGGCTAGGTGCAGGAGCTCTACCATCCAGCGGCGCCGGATATGGACATAGGCATTGGCGTGATAGGCGGAGAGCCCAGGTGCCAGGGCGATCCAAACCGCTGATCCGTTCGTTGGGAAGAGGAAGGGGGCTGCCGAGGCGATGGCCAACTGGACGATGAAGAGGTTCCAACATTTTCGGTTCCGTATCAGCATCCGGAAGACCTGGCGATTCATATGCCAGAAGCCGATGGCCAACGGCAGCAGCAGCGCCACCCAGGTCCAGACGCCCGTCCCGGGGGATCGGGTCAAGGGAAGAGTGGGCCGGAAGGCCATCCAGACCGAACCCGGGTCCCACTCGGAGAGCAGAAACTGAAGGGAGAAGACATAGTAGAACGGAAGGATGAAACCCGTGAGAGCCAACAGCCAGACGACGATGGGGAACGGCCCCAGGCTGACTATGGCAAAATAGGGCAGCAGGATGAGCAGGAAGGATGGGAAATGCACCAAAGCCGATAGCCCCGTCAATAGGCCGGCGTAGAACATCAGCATCCCGGCCTTCCGATTGTTCAGTATATCTGATGACAAGGATATGACAGGCAGCAAGAGGGTGTTGGCCAGCAGCGGGGCCGAGAGACTCCACCAGTCGGGCACCAGGGCCGTGACCAGCAGGTAGGACATGGCGGGGAGTTGGCCGGCCTTCCCCAACAGTCGCTCCCGGTTCATGAACCTGTCCAATAGTAAGGCCTGGCCGTACACTAGTAGGTATGCCAGCAGGGGCCATAGGATCAGGGGTATGCCGGCCCCATCAGGTAGGGTTCCCAACAGCCGGGTGTACAGGACCCCGTCGGTCTCACCGACGAGGGGGCTCGATGGCTCCAGGAAGGCGGACAGGCGGAGCAGCAGCCCGTAGA
>RGVM01000008.1 GCA_010027295.1 Chitinophagia bacterium | reverse complement strand
CCAGGGTCGTTTATTTCGGCCTGTGAGATCCTTGGCGACGGCCCCTTCGAAGCCAATGCCGAGTCCGTTGATGAAGCGTTCGCCGTTGCAGAGGCCGAGGTCGACGGGCCTGGGGTCGGAAGTCAGGATCCTGGCGAGCAGGGCCTGGATAGGCTGGTTCCCGTACAGTTGCCAGTGGAAGTCGTTTCCTGAGCCGCCGGCGATGAGTCCCAGCGGAAGTGTGTTGGCGGGGTATCGGTTGATGAAATGATGGAACGTACCGTCACCCCCCACAATCCAGATATCGGAGAACCCGTGGAAGTCGGCGGGCCATTCCCCGACGAATGACTGGCAAGCGATGTCGCTTGTCTTCAGGAGACCTGCCACTTCAGATGTGATGGAGACGGAGCGACCCACCCCGGCGAGGGGGTTGCAGAGGAGGGCGATATTCAGGATCTCTTCGGCCATTCGGAAGGGGGGAGTGGTATGAATATATGAAATTCCCGTCATGACTATCCCGGGCGGACGGGCGGCCCAGCTACATTTCATTCATATCTCGCATATCAGGAACCATACGGTGGATATTTCGTTAAGTGGTCAAACGAATGACACCATGGATCGCAAGGATTTCCTGAACAGCCTGACGGGCGGCCTGGCCGTAACCTGCGTGGCCTGCATGATGGAGGCCTGTTCGAAGGACACTACTACGCCCGGAAGCGGGGGAAGCGGTGGAAACAACAATCCTCCTCCGGGCAATACGGTGCTGCTGACGGTGAACCTGAACAATCAGTTGTTATCGGTCAACGATTTCGTGGCCGGCAACGGCGTGATCGTGGTTCGGACGGCGACCGGCAATGCGGCTTCCAGCTTTGCGGCCTTCTCGAGCGTCTGTCCGCATGCGGGAGGCACGGTGGAGTTCCGTCCGCAGTCGATGAGTTTCAACTGTCCGCTGCACAATTCCAACTTCTCGATATCGGGTGCGGTGACGGGCGGTCCTGCCGCCACGGGACTGACGAAGAAGACCGTGGAAGTCAGCGGCACGACGCTGACGGTGAAGTGACCGTCAGGCGTCCGATTCGGGGCCGCCACGACAGCGGGTTTTTTCCGTATTTTCAGGAAAAGAACCCATGTCGAGGCGGCCTTTTCTCATCCTGTCCTATCTGATCGCCTGCCTGCTCGGTCAGGCGCAGCCGGTGCGGCTGGCGGTGGCCGGCATCTCGCACGGCCACAGTTCCTGGGTCCTGGGACGGCGCAACGACACGGCGGTGCAGCTGGTGGGCATCTACGAGCCCAGCCGTCCGCTCGCGGAGAAGATGGCGCGGCGGTACGGGCTCGACCCATCGCTCTTCCACGACGACCTTGCGCGCATGCTTGACGCCGTGAAGCCGCAGGGCGTGATGGCCTTCGGGAGCACCTACGACCATATGAAGGTCGTGGAGGCGGCCGTACCGAGGGGCATCCCCGTGATGGTGGAGAAGCCCTTGGCGACGACGGTGGCGCATGCCGAGCGCATCGCGGCGCTCTCACGCAAGCATGGCGTGCCGGTCCTGACGAATTACGAGACCTCCTGGTATCCGGTGACGGACCGGACGCATCAGCTGACGCGCGACACTTCGTTCATGGGTCCCATTCGCAAGGTCGTGGTGCACGACGGCCACCAGGGCCCTCGTGAGATCGGCGTCTCTCAGGAGTTCTTCGACTGGCTGACGGACCCGGTGCTGAACGGCGGCGGCGCGCTGACCGACTTCGGCTGTTACGGTGCCAACCTCATGACACACCTGATGGATGGCCAGGTCCCGCTGACCGTCACGGCCGTGACACAGCAAATCAAGCCCCATATCTACCCCAAGGTGGACGACGAGGCCACCATCATCCTGACCTATCCGTCGGCACAGTGCATCATACAGGCCAGCTGGAACTGGCCCTACAACCGCAAGGACATGGCCGTGTACGGAGCGGCCGGCTACGCGATCACAAAGGATGCGCGCGAGATGCGGGTGAAGGGCAGGGCAGGTGCGGAGCAGACTTTGATGCTACAGCCGGAGGAGACGGGGACCTATACCAGCCCCTTCCTGTATTTCGCGGACGTGATCCGTGGAAGGTTGCCAGTGCCGCGGTACGGATTGTATTCGCTGGAGAACAACCTGCTGGTGGTGCGGATATTGGAGGCGGCCAGGGAGTCGGCCCGGACGGGGCGGAGTGTTTCGCTGCGATGAGGGGCCAGGAGATAGAGGTT
Source organism: Chitinophagia bacterium (assembly GCA_010027295.1). Taxonomy (GTDB): domain Bacteria; phylum Bacteroidota; class Bacteroidia; order Chitinophagales; family Chitinophagaceae; genus Pollutibacter. Next base: position 14,530 of record RGVM01000008.1, on the reverse strand, counting down.
GCATTCGCCCGGGTCTTTCCGCGTGTCACGCAATCCTTTCCTCACGGCATCGCAATAACGCACTTCCCGTCATCCGCCATCCGTCCCTCTTGGCATCGCAAGAACGGTCCGCGTGCCCCATCGGTTCCGCGTGGCATCCGCCGCAGGCGGAGAGCCACGCCTGCGAGCTCGATGCCTGCCTTTTCACCAACCTGCTCAGCCCTTCCTCCGTGAGAACCCGCCAGCCGTGGCACTACGCCATAGGCGCATGCCACGGAGATACCTTTTAGCTCCGCCAGTTTCGCCTCATAACCTCATGGCCTTCACGAACCGGTGCCATCCGTTCCTCATGCCACCGCAAGAGCGGTCCACGTGCCCCATCGGTTCCGCGTGGCACCGTCCCGGGTGCCACGCCTGCGAGCTGGATGCCTGCGTTTTGGGCAATAACCTCCTACCTTTCTCCGTGAGAACCCGCCAGCCGTGGCACTACGCCATAGGCGCATGCCACGGAGATACCTATTGGCCCCGCCAGCTGCCCTTTCGGGGCCATCTCAGCCCTTTCTTCATGTGAGTTCGCGAGCCGTGGCTCTCCGCCTGTGGCGGATGGCACGGAGATGCCTATTAGCTCCGTCGCCTGACCTACGGCCAATCCGTCTCCAGCCCCTGGCTTCGGATGAAGCCCTGGAAGTCGGCCAACCGGACAGCATCCGACCGGATGTCGCGAGGGCTCAGCCCCTTGCCCTGTGCAAATGCCACCAGGCATCCCACGGCCTCTCCGATGCTCCATTCGACAGGGTGCAGCCGATAACAGCCGTTGGTGATATGCGTCGTCCCGATGTTCTTGCAGGCCGGCAGGAGGTTTTGCAACCGCACGGGGATGAGTGCGCCAAGGGGTATCTGGAAGGGTACCGACGGGAAGTCGATATAGTTGACGCCGCGGTTGCTGGGGTGCAGGTCGATATGGTAGTAGCCGATTCCGACGCTGTCTTGGAAGGCGGCGCCCTTGCCGCCCGACTGTTCCTTGCCGCAGTGGCGCTCGTCGACGGTGAATTCCGCCTTGATGCGGCGGGATTCGCGTACGTACGGGTATTTCGCGAGGCCGTCTGCCGTGCCCATGACGTCGGGTCGCAGGCGGAGACCGCGCCAGCCTTTGCCTCCGTCGGGACGGGGCGCTTCCGTCTGCAGCCAATATAGCAGCGACAGGCTGAGCTGTTTGGCCCCATCGACATGCTTTTGGAATTCCTTCCGGGTGACATCGATGAGGTTGCCATTCATGTAGTCGTTCTGCGGCCAGTTGACGAGCGAGATGTCACCCTTGTAGGTGCCGGGTGTGAAGAGCGACTTGTCGAGGATACGACGGTAGAGCCAGAGGTTGAGGTTGTCGCCCGTGGCCACGCCTTCGGGGTGGAAGCCGAGGGCCTTGGGTTTGAGTGTCGAGGGCTGGCTATAGTGGAGGTGGAGGAGCCGTCCCGGCCAGGCGGGTGTCAGGTCGGGGACGTAGTCGCGCCAGTAGCCGTAGTCGGCCGGCTTTTCGATGACATGGTCTTCGCCGGGACAGTAGTCCATCGCGAAGCAGACGGTGAAGGCCTGGTGGTTCTTCGGGTCGGCCGCCTCGGCGGCATGCCGTTCACCCGTCTTGGCCTTCGACTCGGTGCCGGTGACGTATTCGCAGCCGGTGAGGGGCAGGAGGTCGCCCAACTCGGTGGCGTCCACGAACCAGGGGGCGGTGAGGATGGATTCCACATGGGTTCGTGTATGCCTGACCGTTAGGGAAAGCACCCTGTCTCCCGACATCCCGGCAGATACGGGCAGGTGTTCGGTCAGGATGCGCAGCCGGAGGCTGCTAGTCCAGGGGGCGAGCATCTCCCGGATCACGGCGTGGGCGATGGCGGGTTCGTGGCAGAGGCGGGAGACGCTTCCACGACCGGGGTTGAGTAGCGGGTCCTGGCGGGCGCTGTCCGTGAGCGGATAGTGGTGACGGTAATAATCGCGTATGCCCTGGCGCAGGGCGCGATAGGATCTTGGAGCACCGTGGGTCTCGATCCATGGGTGCTCGTCGGGCGGGACGCCCTGGGATGTGAGTTGTCCGCCCAGCCAGTCGGTCTCCTCGGTGAGTATGACGCTGAGCCCGTTGCGGAGGGCGGCCAGGGCGGTCGCCACGCCCCCGAGTCCACCTCCGGCAACGACCAGGTCGGCCTGCATCCGGTTCGGCGTCGGAGGGCTGGGCATGGTTTCTTGCGCCAATTCAACCGTCTGTCCCGCTGCGAGCGATCCTGCGGCCAGCGTACCCATTCCTATAAAATCGCGTCTCCTCATCTAATTTTCGTTTGACCCTTGCGGTTATTCCGAACGCTCCGTCAGTGCGCCTTGAGGAAGGCGACGGCCTTGGCGAAGGAGTCATCCGTGGCTTCCCGGTTGAAGATCGGGTTGCTGGGGTTGGCGAAGCCGTGTCCGGCGTCATAGCGGTGGACGGTGAGGTTCTTGCCGAGGGCGGCCATGCTGCGTTCGAACTCGTCGACCATGGCGGGGGAGGGCGACCTGTCGCGGTTGCCGAAGAAGCCGATGACATCGCAGCGGACCGACTTGAGTTTCTCCGTATCGGTCTCGGGCCGTCCGTAGAACATGACGGAGCCCTTTCCCTTCTCGCCGGCGAGGATGGCCGTCTGCAGGCTCCACATGCCGCCGAAGCACCAGCCCACGCTGTAGATGGACGCTTTCTCGCCGGCGTGGTCCATCGCCGAGCGAACGATGGCGGTCATGCGGTTCATGTCGGCCGAGCGCATGATCTTCATGGCGCTGTCGGGCGTGGCGGCCACGCGTCCGTCGTACATGTCGACGGCGAGGATGTTCATGTCGCCCAGGGCGTTGAAGTACTTGTCGGCCTCCTGTTTGATGTTCTCGTTCAGTCCCCACCATTCCTGGATGACGATCAGCCATTTCTTCGACTTCTTCTTCGATGGGACGAAGTAGGCGTTGGCGTCGTGTCCGCCGGCCACGGGGAAGCGTATCATCTTTCCGAGCAGCGGGTCGGTGTCGGCCTTTCGCGGGGCGGGGTGCATGGCGGCGAAGCCTGTCGTGGAGGCTTCGGCCTGGTAGGCGTCGAGGGTCTCCATGGAGAGGCATGCGATGGCGGTGCTCCGGTCGATCATCGGCCTGACGGGGTGTGCCGCCTTCCATCCCATCCATCCCATGGAGAGCAGGGCGATCAGGGGTAGGAGTCGGGGCAGTTGTTTGAATCTTTCCTTCATGTTGCGGTTTTCGAAGGCTAACGAACGGGAGGTGCTCCGGGTTCACGGTCTGACCGTCACGAAGGGATCCGGGTCCGACGCGGATCGGTCAAAATGGTGACGGTAGGCGACGAGCATGCCGTCCTTGGCCACGCTGTAGTCGACGCAGCAGGCGTTGGGCGCCTGCCGGACGGGCGTGACGGGGTCCAGCCAGTAGTGCCCGAAGAAGACGGGGGGCGCGTCGGCCGGATAGGGGATGTCATCGGCTCCGGGCTGTACCCGCAGGTCGGTGACCGTCGCGGGGGCGTGCATGAGGTATTGGCCCAGCGTGCAGCCGGCGGCGTCGAGCCACCATTTGGTGCGGCATTCGGTGCGGGGGTGGCCCTCCTTGTCGAGGAAGTAGTGACCGTCGGGCAGGATCAGCTCCTTGCCCTTGAGGACGACCTGGAAGGCATGTTCCTCATCGCTGTCGGGTACGTGCGCCTTGAGCAGGATTTCCCGGGTGATAGGTCCTTCCATGCTGCGCATGAAGTCGATATAGGTGTCATCCCAGCAGGCGTGGACGACGCGGATGCCTTCAGTTTCGAGGAAGAGGGGGAGGTTGGCGAACCAGGCGAGCCAGTCGCCCCATTCGGATTCGCGTTTGGCGAACTGATGGAGTGTCTGGAGGTGTTGGTTGAGGTTGACCAGGTTGTGTGGGCGGATATGGCCGCCGTCGGGGTGGTGGTATTGGAAGGCGATGGCGTTGTATTCGTGGTTGCCCATGATGGCCAGGGCGGAGCTGTTGTCGACCATGGATCGTACGATGCGGAGGGTGTCGCGGATGCGGGGACCGCGGTCGATGTAGTCGCCTACGAAGACGGCCTTGCGTTCGCTATGCGTCCAGGTATCGTTCGCATGCGTGTAGCCCAGTCGTTGGAGGAGGGCTTCCAGGGCGGAGGCGTGCCCGTGTATGTCGCCGATGATGTCGTAGCCGGAGAGGGTCAAGGGTGCGGTGTTTTTGGAAAGGGAAGGCCTGTCCGGTTCAGGCCGTCGGGATATCGGTCAGGTAGAGCGACTCGGTGGGGTTCATGATCCATGTCTTCATGGAGCCGTCGCGGAAGAGTTCGACCATGCGGTAACCGCGGTAGTCGGTGCCCCAGCTGCCGCCGATATGGCTGTCGAAGAGGTAGGGGATCTTGTCCTGCCATTTGATGCCGTCCTGGTCGTGTTCATGGCCGTGGAAGACGGCGCGCAGGTTCTTCTGCTGTTTGACGAGTTCCTGGAAGGGGGTGGATTCGATGGCGTGTCGTGTCCACTTGATGGGCGGGATGTGTATGAAGAGCAGGATATGCCTGGCTTTTGCATGTTCCTTGAATTTCGCGGCGAGCCAGTCGAGGTCGGGCGGGAGGTATTTCCCGGTCTCGTTGGAGGTGGTGGCGAAGAGGAGTGCGGTATCTCCCTTGACGATGTCGAAGTTGACGGGCATGTCCCAGGCGGCCTGCCATTGCGCCGCGGTGGCGAGGTCGTGGTTGCCCTGGGTGACGTAGTACTTGGTGGGGAGTCCGTCGAGGGTTCGTCGGGCTTCGGCGAGGAAGGAGATGTCGTCGTGTACGATATCGCCGTTGATGACGCAGAAGTCGAGTTTTTTCTCGGCGTGGATGGCGTTGATCTGTCGGACGCCGGTGGCGAGCATGTCGCGGAACTCCGTCTTGGGTTGTCCGAAGTGTATGTCGGAGGCTACGGCGAAGCGGAGGATGGGTTTTTTGGATTTCCAGCCGGGCTCCTGCGATGCCAGCAGGGTTTTCCCATGGAGGAGGAGGACGGCGGAGGCGGAGATGTCGCGGAGGAAGCGTCTGCGTTGCATGTGCGTGGAGGGTTGGTGTGATGAAAATACGGGATTTCAGGCGTTCGGCTGACCGCCTGAAGTCCAAGGCGACATTTTGCCTGTCGTGTATACTTGGGGGTTTGCCGCCCTGTCATCCGCCCAGTTCGAAGACATCCATGAAGACGGGGCGTGGCTGGAGGTATTCATTACGCTCCTCCATTCAAGAAAGGTATGATTGACGAGATGGCTTCAGGGAGGGTCGATTCTTTGTCCCGGAGGAGGTCAACTCAGGCATGGGATGCGCCCGAACATTCGCACCTCCGGCGTTACCGGGAGAATCGCGACATTGCAGGTACACCATTCAAGTCCACATGATCATACACGGCGCGAAGAGGTTCGCATCAGACGTCTGGTCGTCGGTGAAGGGTCTGCATTGGGACATGGGGCTCCGATCGTCCTTCGAGATTCCGGTCCGCAAGGGCATGCGCTTCCGATTCGAGCGGTACGGGGACGTGGCCCGGATGCTGTACATGCAGTCGCACCTGGTCCGTTTCGGGAAGTCGTTCGAGACGGGGATGCTCGACCTCTTCTGCAGCCGCCTGTCCCCGGGTGCCACCGTGATCGACGTCGGCGCCAACGTGGGTATGTACTCGATGGCGGCCTCGCGGCTGGTGGGTCCGCAGGGACTGGTGCTGGCCTATGAGCCCGACCCCGTCAGCTTCGCTGTGCTACGTCGCAACCTGGAGGCGAACGGCTGTACGAATGTCAGAGCCTTTCCGCTGGCGCTCTCGGACCGTCCTGGCCATGTGAGCCTGTCCGTTCCGGATGTCGTGCAGGCCAGGTATGCTTATGGCGACTCCTTCCATTCGATGACACCACTCGCAGAGGGTGATGAAGGCGGCATCGAGTGCGTGACGCTGGATGCGCACCTCGCCGGCATTGGCATCGCGCGCGCGGACGTCATGAAGGTGGATGTGGAGGGTGCCGAGCTCGGCTGTCTCAAAGGGGCATCCGGGCTGCTCTGGGGCGCCGGCCGTCCCTTCCTCATGCTCGAATGCGACGAGGCCCTGTGCCGTCGGTTCGGGAACAACGTCTTCGAGACGCTCGCCTATCTCGACGGGAAGGGCTATGTGCCCGAGCAGATCGCCGCGCACGACTGGGTGGCGCGACCGATGGACTGAGGGCTATATCGTCGGTTCATTTCCTTTTGGCGGGCTTGGCGGGTTTGCGCTGCTGGCGGAACATCCATCCGAGGAAGTCGGAGTCGGCGAAGGCGTTATCCCAGCTGTTGTGGTTGACGCCGGGGTATTCCGTGTATTCGACGGATTTCACCTTGAGGTCGTTCAGGCGTTGGACCATGTTCCGGGACAGGTTTACATCGACGACGGCGTCCTTGTCGCCATGGTAGACGTGGAAGGCGATGTCTTTCACGCGCTTGTCGTAGGCGGCGGTGTTGCCGCCCCCGCAGATGGGCATGGCTGCCGCGAAACGGTTGGGCCAGCGGTGGACCATCTCGAAAGTGCCCATCCCGCCCATGGACAGGCCGGTGACGTAGACGCGCGCGGGGTCGACGGCCTCACTGGCCATGACGCTGTCGACGAGGCGGTTGACGGCATCGAGGGGCCAGTTGGGCTGGGCGTTGTAGTCGAATTCGAAGGAGACGGGCGTCCTGGTGCGGTCCATCTTCGTATTCGCCCAGAAGCTGTTCTCGGGGCATTGCGGGAAGAGGACGATGGCGGGGTACTGGCTCCGGACCCCGGGCTGCAGGAACATTTTTGAGCCGTGGATGAGCTGGCGCATGTTGTCGGATCCGCGTTCCCCGGCCCCGTGCAGGAAGAGGATCAGGGGATATTTCTTCGTCCTGTCGTAGTTCTCGGGGTAGAGGATGCGATAGGGCAGGGTCTTGTCGGGTTCGTAGGCGAGGGTCCGTTTCAGGTAGGGTTTCATGGCGGGGTCGTAGCTGCTTTTGGTGAGCCATCCGTTGAGTTGCAGCCAGTCGCCGAAGCGTTCGATCCACTGGTCGGACGGAAGTTTCTGGGTGCGCATGCCGAAGCCGTGGCCGCCTTTCGCGTAGAGATGCATCTCGACGCTCTTCTTCGCCTTGAGCCATGCGTTGTAGAGGGCCACGCTGTGCGGGGCGAGGTCGAGGCCATCGTCGCTGGCGGCCGTGAGGAACATGGGCGGCGCGTCGGGGGCGACCTTCCCGATCAGCTCATCGGGGTAGAAGGGGTAGATGGGTGCGACGAAGGCGGGCCGGTTGGCCTCGTTGTATCCGAAGGCGGCGGCGCCGGCGACCGTGCCACCGGCGGAGAAGCCCATGATGCCGATGCGGTCGGGGTCGAGCCGCCATTCGTCGGCATGGCGGCGCACCCAGGCGAGGGCGTTGCGGCCGTCGGCGATGCTGAGGGGGATGACCTTGCGGCTCTCTGCGGCGAAGTTGGCCGATCCCCAGTCGGCGGTCATCTCGGCGACCGGGTCGTTCGTCTTCATGCGGACGAGCCGGTATTTCAGCACGAAGCAGGTGACGCCCTTCTTCGCCAGCCAGCGGGCGACGTCGAAGCCCTCGCTGTCGATGGAGAGGGCGCGGAAGGCGCCGCCGGGGCAGATGACGACGGACGTGCCGTTGGCCTTGCCCGCCTCGGGGAGGAAGAGGGTCAGCGTGGGCTTCGTGACGTTGTAGAAGATGCGGGTGTTCCAGCCGTTCTTGGTGTTCTCGACCTCATCCCAGGTCCAGGATTCGGAGCCGGGCGCCGCGCCATCGTAGAGGGGGATGACGCGGTCCTGGGCCATCGGCGTCGACAGGCGCAGGAGGAGGAGGGCTGTTGCCAGGAGGCGGAGGGGCGTTCGCATGGAGTTGTCCTTGAAGGGTCGATGGGAAGACAAAGTAGTGAATATCGCCGAAAGGCCGATCATCACAGAAGGTATAGGACAAGCGGTCGGTGGGGTGTTGGCATGACCACTTGAAGTGATTGCGTACATTCCGATATGGATCGGATGTACAGATCGCCCGCGCTTGTCCGTTCGGCTGCCGCCGGGCTATGGCTCGGTGTCGGGGTGTTCCTGCCTTCGTGCCGGTCGGCCCGTCACGTCGCCTTGCCGGAGCGGACCGGTGCGGCTGTCACAGGGAGTGGCTTCTACCGTACGGCGGCGGCCTTCGGCTGGCGTGCGCGCGACTCCTTCGCCCTGGTGGCTTTCCGGGACGGATGGGTGCCGCGGTCGTTCGCGCGCTTCGTGCCGGTGCGCAGTGTCTGGCGGGATTCGACGGGCAGGGACTGGAAGGCGACCTTCTTCGTGTCGAGGGACTATGTCATGGTCGGCACCGATGCGGACAGGGCGAGAGTGCCGCTGACGCCGATGACCGGGCAGCAGGTGGCGGATGCGCTGGGATGCTTCCTGCCCACGCGCAGGCTCGTAGACCTGATCCATGCGCAGAGCCGGGTGAGGCTCGAGCCCGTGCCCATGTACGCCTATCGCGACAGCACCGTGACCATGATGCAGCACGACCTCATCATCGAAGGCCAGCGCAAGGGGCGCGGAGGACTTATTAGCGGCATCAAGAAGGATGTCGTGCTCTGCAGCGAGGAGGCGTGGAAGGGCAGGACCCACCGGGTCGCCATCTACGGTTGGCACCGCGGCGACGGAAGGCCCATACAGCCGCTATACACCGGGCATGTCGACTGGTACGTCGACTACAGCCATGGCATCCGGCTCGTGCGGCGTCGTGTGCGTGTCAACGGCCGGTGGATGGATTACACGGACATCCTTGCCTCGCCGCGGTTGCGTGGGCTCATCAGCGATGAGCCGGGGAGGATGATGGCGAGGTATTGAGGCGTTCTAGGGTTCAGGGATGGGTTCTCTAACAGGTTTTTAAGGAGAAAGGTCGGAGGGGTGGTGAAAGGGCAGGCTTCGAGCTCGCAGGCGTGGCACCCGGGACGGTGCCACGCGGACCGCTCTTGGGGTGCCACGAGGAACGGATGGCGGATGACAGGGAGCAAGTTCTTGCTGTGGTAAGAGGAATGGCGGCCCCTGAGCTCGCAGGCGTGGCACCCGGGACGATGCCACGCTGACCGCTCTTGGGGTGCCACGCGGACCGGATAGCGGATGACAGGAAGCAAGTTCTTGGTGTGGTAAGAGGAATGGCGGCCATTGAGCTCGCAGGCGTGGCACCCGAGACGGTGCCACGCGGAACCGTTGAGGGATGCCACGGCTCGCGGGTTCTGACGGAGAAAGGACGGAAGCGGTTGACGAAAAGGCAGGCCTTTAGTTCGCAGTCTTGGCACTACGCCATAGGCGCATGCTACGCATAACCGATGAGGGATGCCCCGGGGTCTGGATGCTCAGCTTTTCCTTTTCACCAACGTGCCCGATCGATTTCCGGTGGTCTTGCCTTTGTCGAAGACCATCCGGCCGTTCACCCATACGCGCAGGATGCCGGTGGAAGGGGCGTTGCCATCCGCGAGCGTGGCGTTGTCGATGACCGTGTCGGGGTCGAGGAGGACGAGGTCGGCCGGATAGCCGGGTCTGACCAGTCCGCGGTCGGGGATGCCCAGCTGTCGGGCGGTGAGGCCGGTCGTCCTGTGGATGGCCTCGGGCAGGGTGAGGATGCCGGCCTCGCGCACATACCGGCCCAGCACGCGGGGGAAGGTGCCGAAGCCGCGCGGGTGGCGGCCCCCGTTCCCATCGGAGCATATCACGGTGTGCGGCCAGCGGGTGAAGGTGCGCACATCGGCCTCGTGCATCGACTTGCCGGCGATGGCCTCGACGCCATCGGCATCGGGGTGCCGCGCGCGGTAGTCCTTCGCCGCGGCGAGGAGGGCCAGCAGCGTCTTTGCGGGTGTCTCGCCGCGACTGCGGGCGATATCGCCCAGCATGCGGCCCTCGTAGGCGGTGTCGGGACGGAAGCGCGCCAGCATGGACGAGTCGGGGTCGAAGAGTCTGTCGACAGCCAGCTGCGCGCTGCGCAGGTCGTCATAACGCTTGTCAGGGAATAGTACCTTGAGGGTGGAATTCCAGAACGTGTACGGGTAGATGTCGGCGGTGATATCGACGCCTTCGCGGCGGGCCTTCTCGAGCCGGGCGATGACTTCACCGGCTTTCCCCCAGCGTTCGCGGTCGGCGATCTTGATATGGGAGACCTGCACCGGCATGCCCGTGGCGCGGCCGATGTCGATGATCTCGTCGAGGGCGTCGTCGAGACTAAGGTCTTCGCTGCGGATATGGCTGATGTAACGTCCGCCCGCCTGAGCAGTGGTCCTGGCGAGGTCGAGCACCTCCTTCCGGGTGCTGTAGAAGGCGCCTTCGTACTCCAGTCCCGTCGATAGGCCCAGCGAGCCCTTGCCCAGTTCCCTGCGCAGCAGCTTCTGCATGGCGGAGACTTCTTCGGGCCGTGCCGGTCGCAGGAGGCTGTCGGGCCCCATGGCCTGTTCGCGGAGGGATGTCTGTCCGGTGTAACTGGCGATATTGACGGCGAAGCCGCCCCGATCGAAAAGCGCCTGCAGGCTGTCCATCGGTTCGGAGGAGCCGTCCTGGCCGATGACGATGGTGGTGATGCCCTGTGAGGCGGTGGCCAGCGCGTCAGGGTCGCGGCCGAGGTATCCGAGGTGGTGGGAATGGGCGTCGATGAAGCCCGGGGCGAGGACCATGCCCTGTCCGTCGACGACCGTGTCGCGGCTCGAGGGCGAGAGGTCGCCCACCTCGAGGATGCGGCCGTCGCGGATGCGGACGGAGCCGTTGCGGGCTTCGCTGCCCGTCCCGTCGATGAGGCGGATGTGGGTGATCAACAGGTCGGAGCTCGGTGTTCGGCAGGCGGATGCCATGAGCATGGTGCAGTACGCAAACAGGGGAAGGCGTATCAGAGTGGCTATGACATGGACGTTCATGAGGTGATATTGACACGGCATCCCGAGGGTAGTTGCCAGATTTCATGTATTTGTGCGATGGAATAGGCATTCCAACATGCCTCCAGCTTGAAGGACGAAGCCATGCACTCTTGAAAATATGAAACAATCCGAATCCACTCACCATTGACTACCCCGAAGGATTTTGTAGATTCACCCATCCAAGCTGTCATGATGATCCGTCTCTCCCATCGTTGGGTGTGGATGGCCGCCCTCCTCGCCGCCGCCCTGCCGGGCTGTCGGAAGACGGTCGTAGACGCCGCCGGCTCCAACGCCGACACGCTGCGGTACAACCCCGACTGGACCTACGCCAGCCACGGCAACAGCGCGCCCGACTACACCACTGTCTTGCCGCAGGACGCGGTGAACGCCATCGAGATCGTGATGACGGGCGCCCAGTGGACATCGGTGAAGGCCAACATGAAGGCCATCACGGGGATCGACTTCGGCATGAACACGGGCGGTCCGCCGCCGGCCGCCGGCTCGACGGATCCCGACTACATCGATGTCACGCTGCGCTTCCGGGGCCGTACCTGGAAGAACGTGGGCTTCCGCCTCAAGGGCAACTCGACGCTCCGCATGGCCTGGCAGCAGGGCAACTACAAGCTGCCCTTCCGCCTTAACTTCGACGAGTTCGAGGACAAGTACCCCGGCACCACCAACCAGCATTTCCACGGCTTCGAGGAGATGAGCTTCTCGCCGGGTGCCAAGGACCCCTCGCTGATCCGAGAGAAGGCCACCTCCGACATCTTCCGGATGGCCGGCATCCCCTGCGCCCGCACGGCCTTTTACCGGGTGTCGATCGACTTCGGTGCGGGGCTCAAGTACTGTGGCGTGTATACGGGCATCGAGCTCCCGGATGACAACATGATCAAGTCGCAGTTCGGCGAGGAGAGCGGCAACATCTACAAGCCCGAGCTGAACCTGACGGCGTTCAACGCCACGCTATTCGACAAGAAGAACAACGAGACGGCCGCCAACTTCAGCGATGCGCAGCAGCTGGTGAGCACGCTGAACAGTCCCCTGCGCACGACCAACGCCGCGCAGTGGAAGGCGCAGCTGGAGTCGATCCTCGACGTGGACCATTTCCTGAAGTACCTGGCCGTGAACAACGCCATCGTCAACTGGGACAGCTACGGGGTGATGGCGCACAACTTCTATCTGTACAACCACTCGACGCGCAAGTTCGTATGGATCCCCTGGGACCATAACGAGGCGATGGCCGGGAGTCCCGGCATCACGGGCACGACGGGCGGCGGGGGCGGGTTGCCGCCGGGCCGCAACGCCCTCTCGCTGAGCATGAACGAGGTGACGGCGAGCTGGCCCTTGATCCGTTACATCGTGGACGACCCCGCCTGGCTGCAGCGCTACAAGGACCACCTGAAGGCCTTCCGCGCCGGCGCCTTCTCGGAGGCGGCCCTGCAGGCGATGTTCGACAGGTACCATGCGCTGATCTCCCCGTACGCCATCGGTGCCAACGGCGAGCAGCCGGGCTATACGTATCTGACCAGCGCCGCCGCCTTCACGGCCGAGCTGCAGAACCTGAAGAGCCATGTGACCGCACGGCGAGCGCTCCTCGCCACCTATGTGCCCTGACTTGCCCCCATGGGAGGGAACGAGGATACCGGCATGGATATCGAGCACGACATATTGCCCCTCTTCGAGCCGATCGGTTTGGCCGAGACCGTCAGCAGCGCCTCGCTGCTGCGACGGGTCGATATCAAGTATGCGATGACGCGGGAGCAGTCGGAGGCCGCCCTCCGGGCCTGTGTCGGTCGGTATCGGGTGATGGAGGTCGGCGGGTCGCGTATCTCGGCCTACGAGACCGTGTATTACGACACGCCGGAGATGTCGTTCTACCACGAGCACCATTCCGGCCGGCTGTCGCGCCGCAAAGTGAGGGTGCGCCGATACCGTGACACGGGGGAGGCCTACCTCGAGGTGAAGCATCGGCAGAACCGTGGGATGACGGTGAAGACACGGTTGCCGTTGGTGACGGGTGTGGACGGCGATGTCGGGCTGCTCCTGGCCGACCCTTTGTTCGGCGGTTGCGGTCCCTTGCCGGCCGGGCGGCTGCGGCCCAGCCTGGTGGTGCGGTATCGCCGCGTCACGCTCGTGGATCCGGCGACGGCCGAGCGGGTGACCCTCGACTTCGGGCTGTCGTTCGACCATGCGGGCCGCAGGCTCGACCTGGACGGCATCGTCGTCGCCGAAGTGAAGCAGTCGCGGCGCGGACCTTCATTCTTCCGGACGCTGATGCGGGGGCTGGCCATCCGGCCCGGCTCGCTCAGCAAATACTGCATCGGTGCGATGGGCCTGCACAGCGGCGTGCGGAAGAACCGCTTCAAGACCCGCTACCGGCGCATCCTTGACCTGTTGACACATGAGACAGATCCAGATACTCAATGACCCCTTCCTCGGAACCGAGGACGGACTGATGGGTCCCAACGCCCTGGGCTTCCTGATCCGGCTCGCCTTCGACCTCGTCACGGTCACGCTGATCGTGCGGGGCATCTACCGGCGCCATTCCTTCCGCAGCGAGCTGCAGTTCACGCTCTTCTCGATGAACCTCGTCATCTTCCTCATCAGCTACCTGCTGAACGAGGTGGAGATGACCATGGGGGCGGCCTTCGGACTCTTCGCGGTGTTCTCGATGCTGCGCTACCGCACCGAGAACATCTCGGCGCGGGACATGACCTATGTGTTCATCGTGATTGCGGTGGGGCTCCTCACGGCCGTCAGCGGCGGCGGCTGGCTACAGCTGGCGCTGATCTGCGGCGTCGTCTGCGGCGGCCTTTGGCTGCTGGAGAGCGGGCGCATCCTGGAGCGGGAGCATGTGCAGCAGGTGCATTACGACCGGATCGACCTGATCGGTCCCGGGAAGCTCGAGGAGCTGATGGCCGACCTGCGGCAGCGCACGGGACTGGACATCACGCGTGTCGAAGTGGGCCATATCGACCTGCTGAAGGATTCCGCCCAGCTCTCCGTATACCATCGTTAGCGTACCAAGGCCTATCTTTCCCGCCATCCACCCACGCCATGCGTCGTCATACCCTTCTCCTCCTGTTGTGCGGTATCATCGCACAGCCCTGCCTCCGGGCACAGACCAGCAAGTCGGACCCCGTCGATCTCCAGGGATGGGCGCTCGTCAGCCTGGGGCTCGACCTGCCGAAGCGCTGGGAGGCCTCTCTCGACGGGCAGTTCCGTACCGAGGGCAATGCCCGGAACTTCCTCGGCGCCTACCTGACGCCGTCGGTCGGCTACGGTATCACCAAGAAGCTGCGGGTCTTCGCCAACTACCGGTATGCGCGGCTGAACGATGCCTATTCCTCCCGCCTGGGCCTCGGCCTGGAGTTCAACGCCAAGACGTCGGGCTGGAACCTGGGCTTCCGGCCGCAGCTGCAGCACACGCTGCGCTATGCCGACGACGGCGACGGGTCGGCCTCCGCTAAGACGCTGCTCCGGGTGCGGGTGCAGGCACGCCATGCCCTCACGAAGAAGCTCGATGGGTATGTCTCGGTGGAGCCCTATCTCAACTTCGACCCGGACGAGTACATCATCGACAACATCCGCAACACGGTGGGGCTGCGGTACGAGTATGCCAAGGGCAGGCGGCTCGG
>RGVM01000700.1 GCA_010027295.1 Chitinophagia bacterium | reverse complement strand
CCCCCAAGGCGGCTGCCTTTTGTCACCCACCCCTCCAGGCGAGGAAATCCGACGATCTTCCCGAACGGGGCTTGACTATAGTGGTGTGTTAGATTACTAATTCACTCATACGAGTAGAGCCGCCTCATCGCTCACATGATCGGGAGAACCCCATGGCGCAGCCCTGGAGAGACGATCAACCTATCTGGCGACAGATCCGTGAACGCGTGATCTCAGCCATTCTGGAGGGTGAACTGAAGGAAGGGGAAGCGATCCCCTCGGTCAGACAGGTGGCGATCGAGATGCAGGTCAATCCCCTCACCGTGTCGCGCGCCTATCAGGACCTTGCGGACGAGAAGCTGGTTGAACGGCGCAGGGGACTTGGGATGTTCGTCGTCAGCGGTGCTCGCCAACGGCTGGGCGCCAGCGAACGCGAGATCTTCCTCCGCGACGAATGGCCGGCTGTGGTCGACCGTATCCAACGGCTCGGCCTGTCACTCGAAGACCTCCTCCAGTCAGCGAACGGGGACCGGAAATGACCGAGATTCTTGTCAAAGCCTCCAATCTGGCGAAGCGTTACGGTGCAAAGCAGGCTCTTGCTCCAACGACCATCGAGATCCCCCAGGGGAGGATTGTCGGCGTCATCGGCGCCAACGGAGCCGGCAAGAGCACTCTTCTCAACTGCATGCTGGGAATGTCCGATTATGACGGAGACCTGACGGTTCTGGGTCTTGATCCCATGGCCCGCAGAGCCCAGCTCATGAAAGATGTCTGCTTCATCGCGGATGTCGCCACCCTTCCGAAATGGGCTCGCGTCAGCGACGTCCTCGACTGGGTCGAGGGCCTGCACCCGCGCTTCGACCGGGCGAAAGCCTCCGCCCGGATCGAAAAGGCGTCGATCCCCCTGAACGGCAAGGTCAAGACCCTCTCCAAGGGCATGACGGTGCAGGTTCATCTGGCGATCGCTCTTGCGATCGACGCCCGCCTGCTCGTTCTCGACGAACCGACGCTCGGCCTGGATATCGTCAACCGTCGCGCCTTCTACGACGCCATTCTCGAGGAATTCTTCGACGAGACGCGAAGCGTCATCATCACCACTCATCATGTCGACGAAATCGAAGCGATGCTGAGCCACGTCATCTTCATCCGTGACGGTCATGTCACCCTCGACGCCTCGATGGAGTCGATACAGGACCGCTTCCTGGCGGTGGATGTCGCGGAGGACGCCAGACAGGCGGCCGAAGATCTCAAACCTATCTACAAGCGATCCATCCTCGGCCGAACCACCTACGTGTTCGACACCGACCATCCCGAAACGCTGTCCGGTCTCGGCGAGACACGGCGCGTCGGACTGGCCGACCTCTTCATCGCCCTCGCACAACCCGGAGAGCCATGATGAGACGATATTCATCCTGCGCCCCTGCGTCTTCA
>RGVM01000699.1 GCA_010027295.1 Chitinophagia bacterium | reverse complement strand
TGAGACGTAGTCCCGTGGACGGTCGTCCGTCCTGGTGCCGAGAATGACGTGGTCGAGGACCTCGATCCGGAGCATCTGGCCGGCACGGATCAGGTTCCGGGTCATGCGGATGTCGGCCTCGGAGGGCGTCGGATCCCCGCTGGGATGGTTGTGGGACAGAATCACCGCCGCCGCCCGCCGAGTGAGGGCTGGACCGAACACCTCACGGGCATCGACCAGCACCTGGTCGAGGAGGCCGCGGGAAACGGCCTCCACCGAGATCATCCGGTGCCGGGTGTTCAGGCAGATGACGTGGAAGTGTTCGACCGAATGGAGCCGGCTCTCGTCGCGCAGGAGACTCGCCACCTGTTCCGCGGAGTTCATCACCGGCGACTCCGCGTAGGACTCCCGGCTGAGGCGCTGGGCCAGCAGGAAGGCCGAACGGATCGCCGAGGCTTTCGCCGGGCCGACGCCCTTGAGCTGCCGTAGTTCCTCGAAAGGAGCCCGGGCGATGGCGGTCAGTCCACCGTATCGACGCATCAGGGCCTCGGCCGGCTTCGGCCCTGCCAACGACGACAACAACTCCACATTCGACGACTGCTCCAACGACTGCATGGGGAAACCTCCGGAAGGAAAATCGCCCAGGGGACATCCACGGGCTTCGGGGAGGTTATGCGGCGTTGCCCGAAAGTGTGCGCTCCGAGCGGATGCGAAGGAAGCCGCTCAGAGGCTCTGGAGAAGCCATCCCCTCCAAACTGGCACAATGCCCGGTCAAATCGACCCGGATACCCAACCCGATCAGGCTGGGAGACGGTAGGGTCTTCACCCAGCGGATCCGGCCGACTTGGCCACGGTCCGCATCCAAGCTATGGAACGGGAGAAACAACTCGCCGGAGTGCAAATCGAGGATGTCGTGCGAAAGCGGCAGCTCGATCAGGCACTCAATGCGAAGGAGTTCGCGACACTCGTGGGTGTCTCCTACTCCGTCGCCCGCGAATGGTTCCATCTCCCGGGGTTCCCTGCCCTGCGCGGTTTTGTCTTCTGGAGCGACTTCGTGGAGTGGCGGAGGAGGCAGTACGACTTGGGCCAATCCGCGGCACCTTCTCCCAGTCCAGTTCCTGTGAAGCCGATTCCCGGACTACCTGCAAAGGCAGCTAGGCTCTTCCAGGAAGCGGGGTGAGTCGGAAGTGCTTGGGAAGCCTCCCAAAGCCACGCCCATCATCGCTTTGGGCGCTGCTAAAGAACGATCCTGCCCAAACCAGAGTTCAGTTTTGGGCGACTCGGACCCTTTTGGCAGCCCACAACTCGCCCGCCAGTCAGGGGAAGCGGGCCAGAAAAAATCGGCAAACCAGCACACAAACCGTAGCTGGACCGGCTCGCCGAAGATAAATCCACGAGATCCAAGGAAAGGAGCCCGCCCGGAGGACCGAA
>RGVM01000698.1 GCA_010027295.1 Chitinophagia bacterium | reverse complement strand
GCGGTGAGTTTGAGGGGTTGTCCGGCCACGACCATGGTGTCGTTGCCAGCGAAGGCACGGATGCGGGGCAGGATGGTCACCTTTATGGTGTCGTACGAGGGCTTGGGACAGCCCTTCCCGTCGCGTACGGAAACTCGATATGTGGTAGTCTGGCTCGGGCGTGCGAACGGGTCGGGGATGGTGGTGGAGGACAGGCCCGTGTCGGGTGTCCAGCGGTAAATCATGCCACCTGTGGCCAGCAGCTGGATGGAGTCGCCGTAACAGAGTGTAGTGTCAGGCGTGAGCCCGATGGTCGGGTATGGGACTGTGTTGACACGGATGCTGTCGATGGCCACACATCTTCCTATCCTTGCGCTGACTCTGTAGAGGATGCTTCCGCCGGGGCCTGCCATTGGTAATTTCGAAGTGGGATCGTCAAGGGTGGCGGGCGGACTCCACAGATGCACCAGTCCATCGCTTAAGGGTCGAAGGCGTACACTGTCACCGAGGCATATGGTGGTGTCGTTGCCCGCATCAAGTGTAACGAATTGCTTGACGTTGACGAAGACGGAGTCTGTCGTTGTACACCCCGGCGCCGACACCAGTGTCACGCGGTATCGGGTCGGTGTGGTCGGGAAGGCCTTGGGATCGGGGATGTCCGGGTCCGAGAGCGTCTGCGTCGGCGCCCAGCGGAAGGTACCGATGCCAACGGCCCTGAGCTGAAGGGTGTCACCGATGCAGATGACGGTGTCGCGGCGTAGTTCGATGGCCGGCTTGTCGAGTACGTCCACGCTGGCGTCGAGGGTGTCTCTGCAGCCCTTGTCCGTCCCGACGATCAACTGCACCTGGTAGGACCCGTTTTCAGGGTAAGTGTAGGTGGGGTTTCGGAGCCGAGAAGTGTCAGGGCCGATGAGCGGGTATCCGAAGGACCATTTCCAATAGTCTACACGGCCGAAGGTCGATCGGCTCGTATCCTGGAATTGGAAGGGGATGCCCTTGCAGGTCTGGAGCACCCGGAAACCGGCGTTGAAGACCGGGAAGACCTTCGCCAGCGTGTAGGCCGTATCGTTGCACTCGTCGTTACGGTTGGTGATGAGCATGACGCTGTAGACGCCCGTGTCGGGGAAGGTGAAAGTGGGACGCGCCAGGTTGGAGGTGTCGTTCTGTCGTCCCTGGACGCCGAAGTCCCAGTAATAACTGCGTATGAGGGGGCTTGTGCTCCGGTTCTGGAATGTGATGGTGTAGTTGGTGCAGTTGACGTATTCGGGCTGCAGGTCGGCCGCGGCGATGCTGCAGGGCGCCACTTTGATGTGCAGATCCTTCCGATGGCGGTTGATGGCAATGCCTTTCCTGTATTCAATGACGCATACGGTGACGACGTAGATGCCCGCCGCCGGTGCGATGCCGTTCATGAGACCCGTACGGGAATTG
>RGVM01000697.1 GCA_010027295.1 Chitinophagia bacterium | reverse complement strand
TAGGTCCGGGGTTTAATCCGCTTCGAGGATGAATTTTTCGACTTTTCTGACGGCGTGGTGGTAGCTGGCCTTGAGGGCGCCGACGGAAGTGCCCAGGACGCGGCTCATCTCTTCGTAAGGCATCTCGTCGAAATAGCGGAGGTTGAAGACCAGTTTCTGTTTTTCGGGAAGTTGTTGGATGGCCATCTGGATGCGCCATTCCAATCGGGCGCTGTCGAACCCGGGTTCTGATTGGAGTTTCTCGGTCATCCGTTCCGGCATGTCGTCGATGCTCAGGGCCATCTTCCGCCGTTGCTGTTCGAGGAAGTTCAGGCATTCGTTGGTGGCGATGCGGTAGAGCCAGGTGTAGAGTCGGGCATCGCTCCGGAACATGGGGAGTCCGTTCCAGGCCCGGATAAGGGTGTTCTGGAGGACATCGTTGGCGTCGTCATGGTCGACGACGAGTCTGCGGATGTGCCAGTAGAGTTTGCGGGAGTATTTCTCGGCGATGAGGGAGAAGACCCTGGGGCGGGCGGAGGGCTCCCGGAACTGTTCGAGGAGGCTGGCGTCGTCGGCTTGCATCACCATGCGTCTTTCGGGGCCGTTATGTGCCGACCTCCGGAGTATGGACAAGCGTCCGTCCGCGGGGTTTAACCCTGTTTCCCCGGTCAGCCCTTTTTCCTGGACAAGGCCTTGCGGGCGGCGGCAAGGATATGGGAGGTGTCTAGACCGTATTTGCGGAGGAGGTCGGTCGGTTTGCCGCTTTCCCCGAAAGTGTCCTGGGTACCGATGAACTCGATGGGTGTGGGGTGGTGGCGTGCAGCCAGCTGGGAGATGGCGTCGCCGAGGCCGCCGATGACGTTGTGTTCTTCTGCCGTGACGGCGCAGCCGGTCTTTCGGAGCGAGCCGAGGACGGCTTCCGTGTCGAGGGGTTTTACGGTGTGGATGTTGACGAGCTCAACGGAGACGCCTTCCTCTTCGAGGACTTTCCCTGCCTCTATGGCGTTCCACACCATATGGCCGCAGGCGAAGAGGGTGATGTCGGAGCCATGGGAGAAGTACTGGGCTTTGCCGATGGTGAAGGGTTCGTCGGCCGGGGTGAAGACGGGCCAGGAGGGCCTGCCGAAACGGAGGTAGACGGGGCCGTCCAAGGCGGCGACGGCGATGGTTGCGGCCTTGGTCTGGTTGTAGTCGCAGGGTACGATGACGGTCATCCCGGGGAGCATCTTCATAAGGCCGATGTCTTCCAGGATTTGGTGGGTGGCACCATCCTCACCGAGTGTGAGTCCGGCATGGGAGGCGCAAATCTTGACGTTCTTGCCCGAGTAGGCGATGGACTGGCGGATCTGGTCGTAGACACGGCCGGTGGAGAAGTTGGCGAAGGTCGTGGTGTAGGGAATTTTTCCGGCCGTGGCGAGACCTGCGGCGACGC
>RGVM01000696.1 GCA_010027295.1 Chitinophagia bacterium | reverse complement strand
ATGAGCCAAAGTCCGCCGTCCGTGAGCACGCCGTCCATGTCAAAGACGAATGCGCGGATGGCGGCGAACCTGTCGGTCAAAGGAGTATTGGCAGCCATGGCTATATCGGGTTATCAGGCCCCATGTCGGGACTCCGGCGTAAATTCGCGGCTCAAAGAAAAGCATAAACAATCATATCCCGTGAAGATGCAGTGGGCGGCAAGGATAGCGACGGCAATGATGCGTGCGAGGCTCAACTTCCTGGCGGTTATCTCCCCGCGGTTGGCTGCAAAGGCTGCGCTGAACCTTTTTTTCACCCCTTACGGGCGCCGCAACATACGGATGCCGGATGTCTTCCGCAAGGCGGAGCACCTCCGGTTCCGCTCGGGCGGAGGATTGGTACAACTCTACCGGTGGAACCACCCAGCGAAGAAGAAGTTTCTGATCCTGCATGGCTTCTCATCCTGCGCCTTTAAATTTGATTCCTATGTCATGCCGATGGTGCGAAGGGGTTACGAGGTTCTCGCCATTGACGCCCCGGCGCATGGACGAAGCGAGGGGCGGCGGGTATCGCTGACTGATTACATACAGGCCATTCGCGATGTCGAAGACGGTTATGGACCGGCGGACGCCTATCTGGCGCATTCCTTCGGCGGACTTGCGGCAAGTCTCCATCTCGAAGACAGGGCAAAAGTCGCAAGGCCTCGGCTGGCACTCATCGCCCCCGCCACCGAAACCCGTCGCGCCATTGACACATTCTTCCGTTTCATGCAGCTGGACGGCCGTGTGCGTGCCCGTTTCGAAGCGCTCATCCGAGAAAAGTCAGGCCGTGAACCCGACCATTTCTCAATATCCCGCGCAGCGCCTGGCATGGCAGCGGAAGTCCTGTGGGTGCATGATGAAGACGATGATCTCACGCCATTGGAAGATGTTAGGCCCGTCATAGCGGCAGGACATCCCCATTTCCGTTTCCACATCACCCGTGAGCTCGGGCACCGACGCATCTACCGCGACCCCGAGGTGAGGCGTGCCATCGTCGACTTCCTCTCGCAAGAGACGGTCGATTTTCAGGAGTAATGGCCATTGTCTTAATATTGCATCCGGGAAAAAGTCCAAAAGACCTGTTTCCCAATGAACCGAGTCGCGGGATGACTCCCCGACGAACGAATATCTATACCACCGGAACCCAATGGCAAAGAACCTGTTGATAGTCGAGTCGCCCGCCAAGGCCAAGACGATAGAAAAGATACTGGGAGAGGACTTCCAGGTCAAAAGTTGCTTTGGGCACATACGCGACCTCGAGAAGGATGATATGGGGATAGATGTGCAGCATGGCTACAAGCCCAGGTACATCGTTCCCGAGGACAAGGAGAAAGTGGTAAAGGAGCTCAAGCAACTGGCGAGGAAGTCGGAGGAGGTTTGGCTGGCTACGGATGAGGACCGCGAGGGAGAAGCC
>RGVM01000695.1 GCA_010027295.1 Chitinophagia bacterium | reverse complement strand
TCGGAGGCGATGTTGGAGCGGTGGTTGGAACCGAAGGTCAAGAAGTGGGCGGCGGGGGTGGAGATACTGGCCAGCATAGCGTCGAGGTTTCCTCAGACGGCATATGCGGGCCTGGCATCGAGCCTCCAAGCAGAGTGGCAGTACATCTGCCGCGTCGTCCCAGGAGCGGAACACTACCTTGGCCCCATCGAGACAGCCATTTGTGAGAAGTTCATACCTGCCCTCCTGCAGGTGAGCGATCCAGTCGACGATACCCTTCGTCAACTGATGTCGCAAGGGGTGAAGACGGGCGGACTCGCCCTTCGCAACCCCACGACTTCTGCTCCGATCCTTCATCAGAGCTCGGTCGATGCGTGCGATCTTCTTGTCAAGGCCCTTCAAGATGGTGGAAGATTCAGCGCCGAGGCCCACAGGGCCTGTGTACGTGAGGCGGGGAATCAAGCACGTCAAGCAAGGCTCAAGGCGGAGGCGGCGTATTTGGACGGACTCAAGGTGAGCGGCGGGAGGAAGATGGCCAAGCGATTGGAACGGATGGGCGAGACTGGGGCGTGGCTATCGGCCATCCCCAATCGCTTTGACGGCACGGAGTTTTCCCGGGAGGAATTCCAAGACAACCTTGCCATTCGCTATGGCCTGCGCCCCAGGGGCCTTCCGGAACGCTGCGATGGGTGCAACGAACCCTTTTCGGTGGAGCACGGGCTCAGCTGCAAGAAAGGGGGATTTGCGGGACAGCGACATGACGACGTATGCGAAGAATTGGCACACTTGTGCTCGATGGCCTTGACAGCCTCACGGGTCTCCTCCGAACCTGAAATTTTCTATGGGAGGGGCCTCATGGCGGCACAGAGGGGCGCGAGCGAGGTGTTGGGCGACGAGGCCCGTGGGGATGTTGGAGCGCATGGCTTTTGGAAACGAGGGAGGACCACCATCTTTGACGTTCAGGTCTGCGACACTGACGCAAAGAGCTATGGTAATCGGGAGTCGAAGAAGGTCTTGGAGAGCGCAGCACGTAGGAAGAGGGAGAAGTATGAGGAGGCCTGTCTCGAGCGGCGTCGGGACTTCACCCCCATGCTCTACTCCGTCGATGGTATGGCCGACAAGCTCGCCCGAGCTGCTGAGAAGCGGATCGCTGGCCTGCTCGCAGCCAAGTGGACTCGGCAGTATAGCCAGATGGCTTGCTTCGTCCGGACTCGGATGTGCCTGGCAGTAGTTCGATCGAACACTCTCCTTCTAAGGGGAGATCGTGCGATGAGCTGGCGCCGGCGTGCACCTGAGGATGGCGTTGCGGCCAGGGCTGCCATGACGTTCCAAATTCAATAAGCCCACAGGAGGACCACGACTTCAATTCGCTTACATGACCTACGCAGACCCAGCACCCAGGCCCCACCTTCCTCTGGGATTCCAAATTCCAGTCTCCATTGGTCAAGACCTCAGGAGTT
>RGVM01000694.1 GCA_010027295.1 Chitinophagia bacterium | reverse complement strand
CCGACTGGACATTGTAGGGTGTGACCGAGAAGAGGAATCCGTTGGTCCGTTCGTTGACTGGGTCGAGGGCGATGCTGAAGGCATCGCTGTCGTAGAGGCCGTTGTCGCGCTTGAGGGTCTGGGCTATGTATGGCGTGGTGTCGGATGCGTGGACGAGGAAGTAGAGGTATTGGTCGTCGAAGCAGGCCCGGACCCGGGTGGGTCTCTTGGCCATCTCCTTGTCGTTCGGCCATTTCTCGCGGAAGTTTCCGACAGGTGCCGCGGCCCTCCATGCGTCCTCATCGGCAAGTCCGTCGATGCGCATCTCGCCTCGCGCGCGCGCGACCGTGAGCCGGAACCGTTCCTGGAAGCCGAGCCCGTCCTGGGCTTCAAGGGACAAGTGTGCAAGAAGGGCGAGAAGGAGTGGAAGGACGCAGGATTTGTGCATGTGCCGCAAATGTCCGTCAACACGGCGGTATGAACAAAGCCCTCCGAACAATGGATGCGCCGGATGCGGAGGGATGGTTCCCCTCCAACGCGGAAAATGTCCTTATTTTGTGAAGATGCTCTACGGCTTCGCCAAAATGGTGATGTGGACGACTTTCCACATCTATTTCAGGAGGATCGTCTTCGCCGGGCGTGAGAGGATACCTCGCGACAGGCCCGTGCTGTTCATCTCCAACCATTCCGGTCCCTTCCTCGATGCGATGCTCCTGGCGGTGCTGATGCGCCGTCCTCTGCACTTCTATGCCCGGAGCGACATCTTCCGAAACCGGCTTGCAAATTGGATCCTGAGGACATTCCGCCTCCTGCCCATTTACAATTCCGGCTTCGCCAAGGAGGAGCTCCACCGCAACGAAGAGACCTTCGCGGAGGGTGAGGCGGTGCTGCTGGGCGGCGGCCAGATTCTCATCTTTCCGGAGGGACAGGCGCGCCTGGAGCGGAACCGGCTCCCTTTCAAAAAGGGCGCCCAGACGGAGTCACGTGCCGACTTCCGCCTCGGCCTCACGGTCGTGCCCGTGGGGATCAACTACAGCCGCCACGCCTTCCGCTCCGACGTGCTGCTGCAGACGGGCGAGCCCACCTGCGTCTCTGACTATGCCGAGGTATATCGCGACAATCCGGCCAAGGCCATGACCTCGCTGACCCGGGTGCTGGACGCCCGATTCGACCCGACATTCTTCTATGTCCGGCAGGCGGAGCGGACGGCGCTGATCGACCGGCTGCTCGAGATCTACCGCGATGAGGCCTTCCATCCCTCAGACGCTCTCCGGGGGGTGCCCGTGATGGAGATGGAGAAGCGTGTCTGTGCGGCTGTGAGCGACCTGGACGACGATGGGGCGGCCGAGCTCACTTCGAAGTTGGAGCAATACGATGCACGGCTTCGCCAACACGGTTGCCTCGACGGGTCTGTCACCGGCCGTTACAGATGGACCATCCTGCATTTCCTGTTGCTGCTGG
>RGVM01000693.1 GCA_010027295.1 Chitinophagia bacterium | reverse complement strand
GGTGGGTGTGGACGACGAACCCTGAGTACATGGCCCGTGGACTGGGACTGGCGAAGTATTTCGGTCCCGAACGTGTGGTCCTGCAGCACAGCCTGCTGGTATGGGCGAGCCTGCTTTTACCCTCGTTGGCGGCCACGGGCGCATGGATGGCGGGCCGGCGTATGAAGATCTCCATGCCCAACCTGGAGACGGCCCTGGTGATGCTGTCACTGGTCTGCTTCCATGCGCTCGTGGTGGTTCCCTACGACTACCTGTTCTTCACTCCCGTATTCTTCGCCCTGGTGGTATCGGCGATGCAGCAGTCGGGGCGCCACGACGTGCTTTGAACCCTCAGAACTTCGGGCATTGTGACATGCGGCGGCTGCCCGGCAGCAGGTAGGCGAGACCGACCGAGTGGTAGGCGTACTGGTCCCGGCTGTCGGGGTTTGCGAGCCGGCTGAAGCCGTCTATGTAGTCGGAGGGCACCCATCGGTAACCGCTTTCCACCGTCATCATCCAGTTGTCACCCAAGGGCCGTCGGAGACCGATGCCGAGGGAGGCGAAGGGCAGGAGTCCGGGTTTTCGGTGGACTGCATCCGCGGCGATCAGGGGGAGCATCGCCGAGTTCTCGACGGGAGTAAAGGCACCGTTCATGCCGCTCCAGTCGGCCCTGACCCGCATCAGGGCCAGTCCCCCCTGTCCGGCTAGATAGGGCGTGAGGCGTCGCGAGCCGTCGAGGCCGCCCAACGGCGCCCATAGGCCGCCGACGCCCAGTTCGACGACGCGGGTGCGGAAGGAGAGGTTGCGTTCCTTTCGGTAGTCCGTCGCCTCGTAGAGTCCCTCGTCGCCTCGGATCCTGCCGAGGAGGAGTCCGGCACGAAGGGCTGTCCGCGCGCTGCGAAGGCTCGTCGCCTGTAGCGAGAGGGCCGGCCCGGGCGTCTTCCAGGATCCCATCGGACTGGGGGAAAGATCACCCTGGTAGACGAGCCCGCCCGCTGTGATCCCGATCTCATGCAAGATGCCGCGCTTGCGTGCCGGAGGCTGTGCCTCCACTATGACCGTGGCCAGGACAAGGGCCGCCGTCAGCGCTGTGATGCCAAGCAGATTCCCCATATATTGATTTTTCATTCTCCAATGGGTAGATGACAAAGCGCGGGCCATGGCAGGGCCTTCCCCGTTAAATCCGAGTTAAGGGAAGAGCGTCCTGCCTTACCTTCGCGGACGGATGCCAGTGTCACACGATATCGTCGCTCCCCATTCGCAAACGCCTGCCGACTCGCTCGAGCTTTCGGTGGTGATTCCCGTACTCAACGAGGAGGATAGCATCGGACTGCTCATCGACAGGGTACAGATAGCGCTCGCCGGCATCGACCATGAGATCGTGATCGTCGACGATGGCAGCACTGACGCCACCCGCGAAAGGGTCAGGGAGCGTGCGGGCGACCGGCTGTTGCTGGTTGC
>RGVM01000692.1 GCA_010027295.1 Chitinophagia bacterium | reverse complement strand
GCGTGGACGGCGGCGTCAACGAGTGGTCCGCGGGAGCGAAGGAGTGGTCGTGAGCGGTGCTGTGCGGTGGGTCGGCAAGACCCTGGTTGTTGGAGTCATCGTCGCGTTGACCCTGAGTGGCTGTTCGGGTGAGGCAACCCGTTCCGCGCTGGGAGAGGACGCCGCGCAGGCAGACTCACCAACATCACCGCAGGCAGACTCACCAACGTCACCGCAGGCAAGCCCTCCAGCGTTACCGGAGGCAAGCACCCCTTCGAGTGCGGTCCCGTCGGTGTCCGGTGGCGCGGACGCATCCACCGAAGATGACGGCTCCGCTCCCGCGCCGGGTGAGTCATCCCAAAGCCCGTCAAGCGCGAACTCCGGGCAACTCCTCGGGGCAGAGCCCCCCGACAGAGCCTGCTTGAATCCCCCGAATCGTGCCCTTCTGTGCGGTAGGTGGTGGGAGCGTCCGGCGAGTGAGAATTGGATCCGTGTCCTCAGGTGCCCAAATCGCTGGTCGAGGACGAGAGACATTCAGATCGACAATCTGACCACCCTGCGGTTGACGCTCGCAGTGCGGGGACTGGACTGCGACCACTGGTCGGAGACGGGAACTCCAGCGGGGATCCTTTCCCTCCTGTTCCCTGGGCAGCTCGGTTCTTACCCGGTTGAAGAATCTACGGCGAACCCCCGCAACGAGATGGACATCGGCATCTTCCTCAGGAACCAAGACCGCTCCGTGCGTCAACTGGGCGAGATCACTTACGGAACGAGAAGAATGTGGGGATACAGAGTATTCGAAACGAATACCGGCACACCTATCGAATGGCCCTACGTTTGTTCTCGACAACCCGTGGGTAAGGATCCCAATCGCTCGAAGTCAACGCAAGAGTACACCTGGAGAGTAAACAGCGCTTCGGCGGCGGGACAGGGCAGAGTCGTCAATAGATTGAGTTTCTACTCGGACGGTGATGACATCTGGGCCGTCACATGCGGGACTCCTGGGGTCGCCAACCCGGTCACCCCCCTCGGGATTTGAGACAACGGGTGGTCGAAGGGATGGATAAGCACCGCCCCGGTGCGCTGGGCGAAGGCATGCGCGTCCTGCAGTGCCTCGTCGATGGTGGTGATGTTCCAGAACTCGTCTCGTTGCCGGGAGTGGAACGATTCGACGTAGCCGTTCTTCCACGGCTCGCCCAGTGGGATGAACACCAGGCCGGCGACCTGGTCGGCCCAGTCAGCGATCGCGACGCGCGATCATCTCCGGTCCGTTGTCCATGCGTAGGAACTCAGGGAAGCCGTCCTCGAGGGTGATGCTGTCCAAGTTCTCGGTCAGGTCCTCACCGGTGATCGAGGTGTCGACGGTGTCGACGGTGTCGTCGGTGTCGTCGAGGATCACACTGGTGTGCTCGTCGAGGATCGAGGCGATGTTGAACCCACTGCCGTCTTGGAGGTGATCGT
>RGVM01000691.1 GCA_010027295.1 Chitinophagia bacterium | reverse complement strand
GTCATATAATCATTATCCATCATAAGGACATCCATTCATCAAAAGAACGACATCAAAACATGAAATCGTTTGATGCTGGCACTAAAACAATGAGTGGGCCAACTGTCGGTATCTTCATTAAATTAATGAAGATACAATGTACAGGCGCATGAGTCTCGCCCAGGAGCAGAGTGATGCCGGAACAGTATCCGAGATGTAAAGCTCGACGTTCCGTTCGTCGCTCGACGTCGGGTCCGCAATCGACTTCTTGCCGGAAAGGTCATTACTCTTGCCGACAGATGTCGCTCGGGTCGCGTCGATGGTCTTGTCGCATACCGTGTCCGCCGTCGGAGACAGCTGGGTCGTACGGTTCAAAGCGACGTTCGGTGAGACACTCGAGCCAAACGGGACATGTGTCACGTTGATGCTCGTTCTAGGTCCACCACAGTTGGAGAGCGTGCAATCGGCGATCGAAGATGCGTCCGACTCCACCTTCCTAGCGTCGAGCAGTTCCTTGCGGCGAGTCTCCTCCGCCCGTAGGATAGCCTGCTCGTACATTTCCCTGCCTAGCCGCAAGTGTGCTGGTATGTAGTAATACCCCTGCTGAGTCCCCGCCAAGTCAGGCACAAGGGTTCTCGAGGACGTTGGCTCGTGTAGGTCTCGGATCTTCTCTTCCAGCTGACTCACGGAGAGGGTCACGATGTCCGCATCCTGCAGAACACTACCGTCGTCCGGGTCCGGGTCGAGGTCGTCGGGAACCTTCCCGCAGAGGCTGAATACCGGCGTGTCGTACACAGTCGTATCGCATGTTAGCGAGAGCGGCGCCTGCCCATTCTGGACTCGTGCGAGCTCAGCATACTGCTGCTCACAGTCGTCATCCAATCCTGACATCCATGTGTCGGGTGGGTGGCACGGCTTGACTGACTTCACGTTGTGCGTCTTCCTTCTCTCGGCCTTAACAGCATACTGCTTGTCCGTTTGATTGCGTCCGGCCCCGCCACGGTCACGGCAGAACCTTTCCTGGTATCTGGCTCGTGCTTGGCTGTCGTCGCTGTCATCACGGTCACGGTAGTAGCTGGTCCTCTTGTCCTTGCCCTTGGAGACCTTCTGCAGTGCACACAGGGTTTCGGAGTACGTCGATAGCGGAACTATACACGAGATGTAGGTCTCGATGCCCCTATCGTCGCCCAACGTCGGGTCCGCCAGGGACGGTGTCGCTGGAGTCACGTTGGATTTCTTGTTGTTGTCCGTCGTAGCCATCGTACGGGCTGTCATACCGGGTAGGTCATTACTCTCACCGGAGAAGCTTGTCGCAGACGGCTGTTGCCGGCCAAGGGCGTCCTCCGCCGGTGCCATCACCGGTGGAGACGTAGCGTCCCGTACCGTGTCGGGTCCCGCCAGGCTTAGCACTGGTGGTCCCGAGGTTGTCGGGTCGAAGGCGTCGTCCGCCGGTGCCATCAC
>RGVM01000070.1 GCA_010027295.1 Chitinophagia bacterium | reverse complement strand
TTACCAAAATGGCTTATGGAATGGTTGGAGTGGTTCCCCTACGCCCTTCATTTCGGCCCTGACTTGCTGGATCGATTGCCGCAAGGATTCACGGATAACGAGGATATCATGCTCAGGCTGATTGCCGCCCATCAGCAGGCACTCCCCAGAGCCTCGGCACGGCTGCTGCAGGATCAGGGCTTCCTACTGCAGGCTGTACGAATCAATCCCCGATGCATCGAGCGGTTTCCCGATTCCGTCCGGTCGGATGCCGCCCTCATGCGGACGCTCGAAGAAGCTGCCCGGGCAGCAGAGAACGAGCTGCCTTTTTGAGTCAGCCCCGACATCCTGAACAATGGACCTTTAGGCAAACAGAAGTAACTTACTGTTTTGCGATTCCTACTCAACCAGACCCTCTCAGCCATGCAGGATTTGTTCACCATCCGCCGCCGCCCGCCCACGGAAGATGAATGCAAGGAGTACGCCAGGCACTTCAGGGACTGCTGCCAGGATTGGAGCAACTACCTCGGCGACCCTGTCTTCATCACCGCCGAGGGAGAGGAGGAGGATGCAGAGTCAATCCGCGAGGAGCTGGGAGCGGCTGCAGAAGAAGACCTCGTCGATATCCTCCGAAACCACGGAGTGCTTCCCAGGGAGCTTGTTTTCATCTGTCATCCCGGGACGGGGAACAGCCATTGCCCGCCCATCTACACCGGTATCCGGGAAGTCTCGCTAGAGGGCCGCGGCAGCGTGATGGCAGAGGCCTTCCATGGTGCGGAAGCCCACCTGCTCGACGCGGAGGGAGCGCTGATCCTCGTCGCACCGGGTCATGACGCGCCGGCACTCGGACTGGGAGAGACCCTGCTCATCGACTGCAACGACGACTACGACCAGCTCGTCAAGGGCCGCCCGTACCACCCCTCCAACGTCGAGATCATGGGCTATGCCCGCGCCGACAGGATGGTGGACATGCATATCCACACCGAGTCAGGAGTGATGTACATCATCGGGGACGGACCCTATGGCAGCCGGCAAACCCTCATAGAGGGCACAGGTGCCCCGCATGTGCTCAAGGGGCCCATGCGACTGGGTATGCATCATGTCGGCTGCCGGAAGCCTGTCGACGGTCGCAAGCGGCTCGTCGACCTCTTCAGCTTCCATGTCGGCCGCCGCTGGGAGGACATCGAGGACTTCACCATCATGTACAACACCTTCCCCTACCTCAGGGGACGCGACGACTGGATGAAGCATTCGGGAGGCGATACGCCCGATACGATCCGGGCCAGGCACCTCCGCTATTCCGAAGACTATTTGGGGAAAGTGTGCGAGCGCTGGCCCAACGAGTTCCCCTTCATGCCCGCGGAGATACGGGCGAATCCCGAATGGGTGAAGAGGTTCAGCTTTGCGAATCCTGTCAATTTCCTACATGCGGACGAGTCGTTGCGCCACGACAAGGACTTCGTCATAGGATTGATCAGGCAGGAGGGGGAATCAGGGGCCTCCATCTACCCGTATATCCCGCGTCGGCTCCGTAGGGACCTCGACGTACTCATCGCACTTCATGCCGCAGACGGGCTGTTCCATCTTCCCGACCCGGAGGAGGTCGGGGAGAACAAGCGTTCCGACATCCAACGCTTCGTATCGGAGAACGCCGCCAGGATTTCTGACATCCTCGGGATCTTCCCCAATGCGATGCCATATGCCACGCCCGAACTGCTGGCCGACAAGCCGCTGGTCCTGCATGCGCTGGCAAAGGATAAACGACTGGTCGCTTCCCTTCCCCCTCACTTGTTGGACGACGAAGAAGTCATCCTCCAGGCCAATGACAGGTACAACCCTTCCCTCGGGTTCGCGTCCGAACGCCTGCGCAGCGATCCGCATTTCGTGCGCCGTATGATCGACGTCAACGGACGCAACATCGCCCATGCGGCGGAATGGATGCGACGGGACAGGGCATTCGTGCTGGCGGCAGCCGATGCCGGGTCCCAGATCCTGCAGCATGTGCCGGAAAGCTTCACGGACGATGAAGAGGTCATGCTCCGCGTGATTGCGGACAACCCCTTCTCCATTCGTCACGCATCCGGACGGCTCAGGGCTGACAAGGACTTCGTGCTGAGGGCCATCGACGAAGGGCTCTATTACGAATGCGTGGAGGGTTCGCTACGGAACGACCGCGACATCATCCTGCGCCTGGCCAACCGTCGACCGTATGACTTCGACAAATTCCCTGACATGTTCCGGGACGACCGGGAGGTCGCCCTCGCCGCCGTCTCGGCGGATGGCTACGGGCCATACCTCCGTCATTGCTCGGAACGGTTGAAAGACGACCCTGACATCGTACTCGCGGCACTGACGCACGCACCCCACCCGCTCAAGTTTGCGAGCGCGAGACTGCTCAATGACAAGGCATTCCTGATGCGGGCGATCCGGGCAAGGCCCGACTGCCTGGGCGTCTTTCTCGGTATGTCCGATGCCAATCCCTCGCTGAAAGAGGAACTCGCCCGCGAGCTGCCCGGAGAGCAAGCAGGGGCAGGCTCTTCATCCCCTGACGATGCCGATGTCACCCAACTGCTGGGTAGACTGTTCCGGAAAGGCCGTACATCCAACCCGGGTAAAAAGGATGATACGCCCGGTGGAGCGGCTGACACCTCGGGCAGGAAGCCGGAGGATGACGAGTTGCCCTTCTGACAGGCACATTTTCCATAATTTTCCACAAGCACCCCTCATGTGACCTCGCAGCTGTCCGAGACGACTCAGGAAGTTGCCGCCATAGACAAATATCAAATGTCCAACATAAACTCCCCTAGAACGGACATGTTCGTCATCCGCCGCCGGACACCGACGAAGGATGATCTCAAGGCCTTTGCCCTGGCCTTCCGGGAGCGCTGCGCGAATTGGCTTGACACCTACGGCGATCCTTTCTTCATCAACGCGGAGGATGACGAGATGGATGCCGATGAGCTGTTCCAGGAACTGAAGGCTGCGAGGTCCGGCAGCCTGGTGCGCCTGTTACGGGAGAACGAGGCCCTGCCGCAGGAACTCTTCTTCGTCTGCCATCCGGAAACGGGTCAGAGTCTTTGCGCCCCCATCTATACCTCCATCGAGGAAATCTCGCTGGAAGGCAGGGGGAGTGTGGTGGCGAAAGCCTTCCACGGCACCGAGGTCCACCTGCTCGATGCCGAAGGTGGCATCATACTGGCGGGCAGCCATGATTATCCACCCCGGATCGGACTCGGTGAGACGCTGTACGTGGACTGCAACAGCGACTATCAGACATTGGTCAAAGGAAGGCTTCCCGACGAGACGGCCGTGGAAATCATCGGATATGCGCGTCAGGACCGTGAGGTGGAATATGGCTTCGAAACAGTCAAGGGTGCCGTCTACAGCATCCGGAACCTTTTGTCCGTCGACCCGGAGGTCGAGATCCGTGGCACCGGCAGCAGACATGCGCTCAATGGCATCCTCGCACCGGGCACCTACCGAGTGAGCAGGAAACAGCCGCACAGCGACTTCGCGGACATGGAGACGTGGACCGTCCTGCATCAATTCCGCGTGGGGCTCGCCTGGAAGGACATGGAGGACTTCACCCTCCAGTACAATACCTTCCCCTTCCTGGACGGACGTGACCTTTGGGTGATGGATGCCGAGGGAGGCACCCGTGCCGAACGACAGGCCAGGCACCTCGAGCACTGGCGGAGGGATGGATATGTCGAGGAAGTGTATCGGCACAGTCCACTGGACTTCCCCTTCCTTCCCTTGCAGGTCCGGTCCGATCCCGATTGGGTCAGGAAGTTCTGCGAACGAAGGCCGGTATGTTTCCTGTCTGCCTCCGACTCCCTGCGCAACGACAGGGACTTCATACTCTCCATGATCTCTAACCGCGGCTCTCGGCCGGGGAGTGTTTATCCATATATCCCCCGTCACATGCGGCGCGACCTCGACGTGCTCCGGGCCATGCATGCCGCCGGAAGGATTTTCGAACTCCCCGACCCTGAAAAGGTCAGCTATCTCCGGTATCAGGATATCTGCGGCTTCGTGGCCGAGAACCTGGGGAGGGTTACCGAGCTGTTGGAGGTTTTCCCCAACGCATTGCGCTACGCGCCGCCGGCGCTGCTGGCTGACAGGGAAGTCGTCTTGCTGGCGCTGAACCATGACAAGGGCTTGGCGGCCTTACTGCCTCCACAGCTGCTGGACGACGAGGCTGTCGTCCTGGCCGCCTGCGGCGAATACGAGCCCTCACTCGGCCTGGCATCCGAACGCCTGCGCCGCGACGCCGGCTTCGTGATGCGGATGCTGGAGATCAGCGGTCGGAACATCGAATTCGCCGAGGAACGGATCCGGCATGACAGGGCCTTCGTGGTCGCGGCGGCCAAGGCGGGCTCCGACATACTGCAGCATGTGCCCCAGTCCTTCACCGACGATGAAGAGGTCATGCTCGGGGTGATCGCCCACAACGGCTACAGCCTGCGACACGCCTCGGAGCGACTCCGGAGTGACAAGTCCTTCCTCCTGCGTGCGGTGGACGCAGGCCTCTATTACGATGCCATCGAAGGCGAGCTTCGGGACGACCGGGACATCGTCCTGCAGGCCGTCCGATCCCAGCCCCACCAGTTCGAGAAGATGCCGAAGGCCTTCAGGGGGGACAGGGAGATCGCCCTGGCCGCCGTATCGCGCAAGGGATATGGCTATAACATCCGCCACTGCTCAGATGCCCTTCGGGACGACGAGGAACTCGCATTGACCGCTATCCGGTTCGACGGACCGGCATCTCTGGTGCACATCTCCCAAAGGTTGAGGAACGACAAGGAGTTCCTCCAGAAAGCCGCCAGGATTCAGGAGTAGGGCCCTGATGCCCATGTGCCTCTTCCCCTCCCCGATCTTCGGGAAACGCGTCGAGCGACGGCTTGAGCCCTTCGACCCGGACCCGGCTAGTTCGGCCACCGGCCCAGCAGGAAGGTCATCATCCACCTGCCCATGTCGGTGCGGGACCGGATTGGATTCGGACATGTCCGGAGGCAGGCCCCACGGCCGGTCGGAGCCCATCCGACCCGGCATACCAAGAATTGGGTATGACCCGGTTGGTCCGGATCACACACTTTTGAATATCACGGGAACCGCGGCCACAATTCGCTCACCGGAGGTTCGGTATATTCATGGATGGGCGGATGTCCCGCGTCTGATGGTTGGATACAAGAGGCGAAACATGATTCGAATCCTGTTGCTGGAGGACAACGCCGAATATCTGCAGGCCATCAGCATGCTGATCGGCATGCATGAGGACCTTCAGATCGTATACCGCGCCCGGCAGGTGGAGGATCTCAAGGTGCTCACCGATGCGCGGCCCGACATCGCCGTCCTGGATATCGACCTCCCCGGTATCGATGGCATCTGTTGCGCCGAGCATATCTCCCATACCTTGCCGGACACGGGCATCCTGATGCTTACCGTCTTTGAGGATGACGACAAGATCTTCCGCTCCATCCTCGCCGGAGCACACGGCTACCTCCTCAAGAAGGACGACCCCGACCGCATCATCCATGCCATCCGGAGCATCCACGACGGCGAGAGCATCATCAACGGGCGCATCGCCCGCCGTGTCCTCGAATATATCGGCCGGAAGGACATCATGATGAAGAGCGAGATGGAACGGTTCAACCTCACGGCGAGGGAACGCGAGATATTGGAACGGATCATAGAGGGCATCCCCCACAAGATCATCGCAGACCGCTGCGGCATCTCGCTCCACACCCTCTTCACCCACACCAAGAACATCTACCGCAAACTCAACATGCATTCACGGGCCGAAATCGCCCACTACTTCGGGAAGCGCTGACACATGGCACAGGTTTCTACACTGCACTTCCGTTTAAAGCCCATACACTGGTTCTGCATGCGGGCTGAAGGCACATGAACGATAGTGACCGGATTGCAGTGGGGTAGCTTCCATGCAACCTTCTACTCCGCCGCCAGGTTGGCGTAGAACTCGGGTGCCATCTGCAATGCCTTCGTCTCCCTGGGAAACCGGGTCGATTTCCGCTCGGTCGTGGGATGGAGCCAGACCCGCTCTCCTCCATCGAGTACGACCTGCACCGGGATGTCATAGCCGGGAATGCATGTCGTCCAGCGGTATTCGAGTGTCCGGCCGCGGATCCGGTAGGAGAGGGTGGGTATCTGCGTGGTCCGTAGGTATTGGTGGAAGAGTGGCGACAGGTCCATACCCGCCCTTCGGCTCCAGAAGCCCACCACCTCGTCGTACGTCACCGTCGCATGGCGGAACGTGTCGTTCATGGCCCGAAGCGCCAGGCGGAAGCGCTCGTCGTCGCGGAAGAGCTGCCGCATGTAGTGGATCATGTTGCCGCCCTTGTAGTACATGTCGCCCGAGCCCTCGTCGTTCACGCCGTAGCGGCCGACCACGGGGATGTCGTTGCGCACGAGCCGGCGCGTGCCGGCCACGTACTCGCTTCCGGCCTTCGGTCCCGACTGGCAGCCGGTGAAGATCGTCTCCGAGTAGTTCGTGAAGCTCTCGTGCACCCACATGTCGGCCACGTCCTTGGAGGACACGTTGTTGCCGAACCATTCGTGTCCGCTCTCATGCACGATGATGAAGTCCCATTTGAGGCCCCATCCGGTGCCCGAGAGGTCGTTGCCGCGGTACCCGTTGCGGAAGCCGTTGCCGTAGGCCACCGCGCTCTGGTGCTCCATGCCCAGGTGTGGCGCCTGCACGAGCTGGTAGCCGTCCGCATAGAAGGGGTAGGGCCCGAACCAGTGCTCGAAGCAGGACAGCATGCCTGGGACCTGTTTGAACTGCTCCTTCGCCCGTTCGAGTTCGTAGTCGAGCACGTGGTAGGTGCAGGCGAGGGGGCCGCCTTCGCCGGGATAGGTCTCCCCCCAGCTGACGTACTTCCCGATGTAGGGGATGATGTTGTAGAGGTTGATGGGGCTTGTCACCGCCCATCCATACGTCATGCGGCCGCCCGGCTGCGGCGTGCGGCTGCGCAGGCGGCCGTTGGCGACGGCGACGAGCGTGTCAGGTATGGTGATGGAGAGGGCGGCGCTGTCGGGCTCGTCGGACTGGTGGTCCTTGCACGGATACCAGACACTGGCCCCGATTCCCTGGCAGGCGACGCTCATCCAGGGCCGGCCTTGAGTGTCGCGGGTGAAGATCCATCCGCCATCCCAGGGTGGGCGTTTGGCCACCTGCGGCTTGCCCGCGAAGCTGACGGCGAGGGTCTGCAGGGATCCCGTGGGTGGGGCCTCTGGAAACCGGACATGCCAGGCGTTGCCGTCGCGGGTGACATCGAGGGGCTTGCCGTCCCATTCGACCCTTCCGATCTCCATCGGTGCCTGCAGGTCGAGCTGCATCGTTCGGCCCGGCGCGAGCACGCGGAAGCGGAGCCTGACGCTGCCGACGACCGTCATCGACCCGTAGTCGGGCTCTACGGCTATGTCGTAGTGGACGGCATCCCACCAGGCCCTTTCTTCGGTTATGCTACCCCGTAAGGTGTCGGCCCGGTTGAATACCTTTTCCTGTGCCCGGTTCTCGCCGGACGGCAGGAGGGCGAGCAGGGCTGCGGCGGCGATGACGGCCGCGGACGACCGCAGCCCGGGAGCTGTCCGGATGGGCTTCATGGCGTACATTTGGTCGTGCCGCAAAGTAGGATATTTTTCATCTGCCTCCTGCTGGCCGCAGGCTGCACCGGCAGGCGCAGCCAGGGCCGGATGGTCTTCCGCTACAACCAGCCCGAGGGCATCGCCACGCTGGACCCCGCCTTCGCTAAGAACCAGGCCGTCATCTGGGCCACCCACCAGCTCTTCAACAGCCTCACCGAAGTGCATCCCGACAGCGGCATACGCCCCTCGCTGGCGAGGTCATGGACCCTCTCGTCCGACAGGCTCACCTATACCTTCTCGCTGCGCCGCGACGTCCGCTTCCACGACCATGCCGCCTTCCCGGGAGGCAGGGGTCGACGCATGGTCGCATCCGACGTCGCCTACTCCCTCGCCCGCATCCTCGACCCCGCCACGGCCAGTCCGGGCGCATGGATCTTCAACGGCCGTGTCGACAGCCTGCACCCCTTCTCCGCACCCGACGACAGCACGTTCATCCTGCGCCTGCGCACCCCCTTCCCGCCCATCCTCGGGATCCTGAGCATGCAGTACTGCTCCATCGTCCCGCGGGAGGTGGTGCAGGCCCTTGGGCGAGATTTCGGCCGGAGTCCCTGCGGGACGGGGCCTTTCCGCTTCGGACGCTGGGAGGAGGGACTGGCGCTCATCCTGCTCCGCAACACGCAGTATTTCGAGCGCGATAACGCCGGACATCCGCTGCCCTACCTCGACGCCGTCAAAGTGTCCTTCCTCGACAACAAGGCGGCCGAGTTCCTCGAATTCCGACAGGGCCGGCTCGACTTCGTCAACGACATAGACGCCAACTTCAAGGACGAGGTGCTAAGTCGGGACGGATCGCTCAAGGACGAGTGGAAGGGTCGCATCGTCCTTCAGAAGCACGCCTACATGAACACCGAGTACCTCGGCATCCTGCAGGACACATCGAGCCCGCTGCTGCAAGGCTCTCCGCTGAGGTCGCTCAGGGTGCGCCTCGCGATGAGCCATGCCATCGACCGCCGCAGGATGATGCTCTACCTGCGAAATTCGATCGGGTTCCCCGCCATCAACGGCTTCGTGCCCTACGGACTGCCGGGCTTCGACCGCGACAGGCCGAAAGGGCATGACTACGACCCTGCCCTCGCCCGACGGCTGCTGGCGGAGGCCGGATATCCCGGAGGCAGGGGAATGGAGCCCTTCACGCTCTACACGATACCCATCTATGCCGAGATGGGGGCATTCGTGGCCAGACAGCTCGAGGAGATCGGTATCCCTGTGCGCGTCGAGGCCATGCAACGGGGCAGTCTCCTTGAGCGCATGTCGCGTAGGCAGGCACTCTTCTTTCGCGGCAGCTGGATTGCCGACTACCCCGACGCCGAGAACTACCTGGGTGTCTTCTACGGCGCGAACCCCGCGCCGCCCAACTATACGCGGACAAGCATCCCCGCCTTCGATGTCCTCTACCGACAGGCGCTGGGGGAGGCCGATGACAGCACGCGCTTTGCGATCTACCGGCGGATGGACCAGATGGTCATCGACA
>RGVM01000690.1 GCA_010027295.1 Chitinophagia bacterium | reverse complement strand
ATCCGGGGTGTTGATACAATGGCGAGAAGGTAGTGAAAGGGTATCGGGCTTTCCCCGTATGGACGGAAGAGTTTGGAAGTCATCGCAGGTCGCATAGGCATCCGCACCTGGGTTGCCCTTGACGGCAGTTTTCAATGACGGACGCTGCCGTAGACATTCTTGCATCGAACATCACAAACCCTGATCATATGAGTACACTGGTCTCGCGCAAGGCGCTTTCCATGCTCATCCGCATGGCCTTCCTGCTGTTGACGGTGCATACATCGCTCGCCCAGCCGGGCAACTATGTGCGCAACTATACCAACGGCCGTATCTACCAGCAGAGTTCGGTGATAGTCGGCGCAAGGCCGGTGAGGACCGTCCGTACCTACTATCCCAACGGGCAGCTGATGCGGGAGGAGTCGTTCCTCTTCGGTCGCCGGAACGGCTTCACCCGCCTCTACGACAGCACAGGCCGCCTGGAGAAGGCGTTCAACTGCAGCGATGATTACATCCTCTCCTACGAGGCATACCATAACGGCCAGTTGTACACGAGGATTTCGGAGGACAGGTCCGTCATCGTGAACAAGGGAAGGCGTGTGAGTACGCGCTGGGGCACCTACTACGAGACCGTCTCGGGCAGGACGGTCGTTGCCTACAGTCCGCGCGCCATCATCGACCGGATGAGCAACTACATCGTACCCGAGGCCGTCACGCAGATCATGGAGGACCTGAACAACGCCTTCGGGGCTAAGGGAGGCCAGGCCGGACAGGACATGTTCACCTGCGGCGGCGGCACTTCCGTCTTCGACGACCGAAACATATCCGTGGCCTCCGCGATGCAGGACATGAGCCGTCCGACCAACCAGCGTACGGGTGCCTACGAGACCTTCCAGGGGCTCATGGGCCAGCAGATGAACCAGTGTGCCTCCAACGCCAGGGGCCGCGCCAACATCGGCGGCGACCCGCAGCGCGAGCAGCGTGTCAACCGCGCGCGCAGCGCGGCACAGGGCATGATTGCCGGGTGCCGGTCGAAGGGGGGCGACATCGTACGGATGGTCGGCGCCGGCGAGAGTTTCGGATTCAGGAGCATCCCCATTATCGAGATGATAGAGGAGGCCTCGGCCGTCACCGAGTCGGGAGCCGCCGTCCTGTCCGAGTCGGGCACCACCTTCGCCGGCGAGACGGCGAAGGACGCCTTGCTGTTGCAGGCACAGGAAGGGGCAGCCATACGGACCGCCGTAAGCGGGGCCACCCGCGGTTTCGTGCTCGTGGAGGTACTGGCAGCGCCGGCGGCAGTCGTCTCCGCCGGCATCGCCGGATGGTCCATCGGGAAGTTCATCAACGACAACATCATCAAGAACGCCATCGGCGATGCATTGGCGGATGCGGTCGAGGCCATGGACGAAGACATGCAGAAGATCAACGAGGAGGCCAGAAAGGTGCAGCAGGAAGCCGAGA